>JAZNJO010000011.1:0-47850 GCA_045578085.1 Acutalibacteraceae bacterium
GGGCTTGACCTATTTTTTCGATTCTCGTCTTCCTTACTTGTTCAGTTTTCAGGGTGTGAGCATAAATGCACCATTAGCTCAGTTGGTAGAGCACCTGACTCTTAATCAGGGTGTCCCGGGTTCGAGTCCCTGATGGTGCACCAATTGATAATAACGCGTAGGGTTTATTATATAATGTGGCCCGTTGGTCAAGTGGCCTAAGACTCCGGCCTCTCACGCCGGCAACAGCGGTTCGAATCCGCTACGGGTCACCACTTAGTTGGTGCTGATGACGGTGAGGGTACACCCGTTCCCATCCCGAACACGGCAGTTAAGCTCACTTGTGCCGACAATACTTGGCTGGAAGCGGCCCGGTAAGATAGGTAGGCGCCAACCCAAAAGATGACCATCGCCAAACGGCGATGGTTATCGCATATTGCTCCTTAGCTCAGTCGGTAGAGCGCATGACTGTTAATCATGATGTCGTCAGTTCGAGCCTGACAGGAGCAGCCAAAAAGAAAGACACACCATCCGGTGTGTCTTTTCTTTTTCGTTTGTTCTTTCCATTGACTGACGACATCATGATTAACACACAATAGAATTAGGGCAACGTTTTCCCGGTTTCGCCAACGGCGAAATGACGATTGTCAAAATCGTCAAGGGGAAACTTGCCGACTTCGGCGATTAGCCGAAGTCGCGACGTCAGTTCGAGCCTGACGGAGGGATAAAAAACAAGCCGTGAATCTCACGGCTTGTCCTTTTCTTCTATACTTTTAATATGTTGCTTCAAAACAAGGTTAATATATTGCGAGAGGGAACGGTCATCGTATTCGGCTTTTTCCTTTAATTTTGCCAAGACATCGTTATCTATGGTAATGCTGATCTTTTCTTTCAGGGGCTTCATACTTATCACCTCTTGCAAATATTATACGAAATAGTCCTAAATAATATTGACAAGTAGGATAAAGTAGTATAAAATAGGATAGTCAATTCGACGAACTTCCGCATATTTTGCGGGCAAACGTGAAAGGAGTTTTCAAAATGGATAACAAAAATCTGGTACGCTTTCTTTTGACGTTCTTCCTGGGATGGATCGGCAGCATCGTTATCAATCACTCCAACCTCAAGCCGGAGGGATACACCAGCAGAACCGGCGCCTACATCTTCCTCACCCTGATTACCTTCGGCATCTATGGCTTGGTTGCCTCCATTTGCAACCTGACCTTCGATCCCGCTAAGGCCAAAAATATCGGCTATAAGAAAGGCTAAACCGTTTCACACGTGAAAACCGCCACCCGAATGAGGTGGCGGTTTTTTCATCCTATCCTCTTATGCCTGACGGATCAAATGCTGGCAGTACACGTACACATTCTGTATCTTCTTGGCCTCCACTCCGTCGTCCGCGTGGATAATCGGTTGGGTCTCGGAGGGGGTCACGTACAGTTTAAATACAATGGCGTGCTGGCCGGGGCGCATATTGCGGATCTTCTTATAGGGGAAGTTCCGACGAGCGATGCCCAGATAGCCGAAGATGATGGTTTCCATATCCGCGTTGCTGAAACAACGCAGGATCTCGTCTTCATCATAGGCTTCCAGAATGACCTTTGCCTCGTCAAAAGGCAGGTTGTAGCATTTGAATTCGCCCTCGTTCAGGACATTCATCATATTGCTGTTATCCAACAATAACAACGGCAGCTCGGTATGATCACTCATAATTGCGCTCCTTTCTGTATAAAAACTGGGGTGCCATCTCTATTTTACGGCACAAATCGGGCATTGTCAATAAAAATATCGTTATTTAAGCAAGAATTATGTTTATATTGCACTCAAACACCGGTACAACCACCTATTTACACGACACGTTTTGCTGAGCTTTTCGGTCCTCTTTATCAGCACAGCGACCCGTTCCATAATTGAGGAATAAATTATATAGAAAAAAGTGCAATTACCCCCTTGACTTTACTTTGGTAAAGTGCTAAAATGGCAAAGTCACTAGCAGAAAGGAAGGGTTACCGTTATGGCACCATTCAACACTCCCTCTATCGATCGCCTGTTTGCCGCCATTCTGGGGCTGCGGGATCGGGAGGACTGCGCAAAGTTTTTTGAGGATATCTGCACCATCAAAGAGGTGCAGGATATGGCACAGCGGTTGGACGCCGCCATCCTGCTGGATCAGGGGATGGGCTATCAAGCCATCTCTGAGCAGGTGGGCATCAGCACCGCCACCATCAGTCGGGTGAGCAAGTGCCTCAACTACGGTTCCGGCGGCTATCGCGAAGCGCTGGATCGGATGAAGGAGGATGGAACCCTATGAACAACTACGGCTGTACGCTAAAAAAAGAGGAGCAGGCAGTATTTGCCCTGCGGGGGCTGTACGAACAGCACGGCTATGCCCCCTATAAGATGAGCAAATTCGAGGAATACGACCTGTATGTACGCAACAAGGACTTCCTCATTTCGGACGGAGTTATCACCTTTACGGACACCGACGGCAAACTGATGGCCCTCAAACCGGACGTGACCCTGTCCATCATCAAAAACAGTCGGGAACAGACCGGCTGTGTGCAAAAGGTCTATTATAACGAAAACGTGTACCGTGTCTCGGAGGATGCTCACTGCTTTAAAGAGATCCTGCAAACCGGTCTGGAATGTATGGGCGATATTGACGACGGTACCCTCTACGAGGTGCTGACGCTGGCAGCGGAGAGCTTGCGGCGCATCCATCCCCGCGCGGTGCTGGACATTGCTCATCGGGGCGTAATCGAGGACCTGCTGGCTCCCTTTGCCCCTACCGACGAGGTGCTCACCGCCGTGTATCGCTGTATACGGGAGAAAAACGCCCACGAACTGGTCGCCGTGTGCGAGACCTACGGTCTTCCCGCTCCTGTGGCGGACATCCTGACCGCCCTCATTCACACCTACGGCGCCCCCGAGCAGGTGCTCCCCCGTCTACGTGAACTTCTGGGAGACACTGCCCCCATCAAGCAGTTGAAACGGCTGAGCGCCGCCTTTGCGGGCACGGAGTATGCGGAAATGATCCGCATCGATTTCAGCGTGGTGGCAGCGGGCCGCTACTACAACGGCATCGTGTTCAAAGGCTTTGTGGCGGACTCCCCCGACAGCGTGCTGTCCGGCGGTCAGTACGACAAGCTGATGCACAAGATGGGCCGCCACGGCGGCGCGGTTGGATTTGCCGTGTATCTGGATCGGCTAGGACGGCAGGAAGACCGCCCCGACTACGACGTAGATACCCTGCTTCTGTATCCCGCGGGGTGCGATCTGGCCGCTCTGACAAAGACGGCGGATGATTTGCGCAAAGATGGCAGTGTAATGTTGCAAAAAGAGATCCCTGAAAAGCTGACCTATCGTCGGCTGTTTCGATTTGAGAATGGCGAGGTGAAGGCGCTGTGAAGGAAATGCTGAATATTGCTCTGCCCAAGGGACGATTGGGTGAAAAGGTATACGCTATGTTTGAGCAAGCCGGTTTCCCATGCCCCTCCATTAAGGAGAACAATCGCAAACTCATCTTCGAAAACCCAGAAATAGGGGTACGCTATTTCTGGGTAAAGCCTTCCGACGTGGCCATCTACGTGGAACGGGGCGCCGCCGATATCGGTGTGGCGGGCAAGGACATTCTGCTGGAATACCGACCCCGCGTCTATGAACTGCTGGATCTGGACATCGGCAAATGCCGTATGGCGGTAGCCGCTCCCTGCGGCTTTCGAGACGATCCTAACCGCACACTGCGGGTGGCCACCAAGTTCTCCCGTATTGCGCGGGACTATTATGCCTCCCAAGGGCGGGATATCGACATCATCCACCTGAACGGCTCTATCGAAATCGCCCCCATTCTGGGGCTGTCCGACGTGATCGTGGACATTGTGGAGACGGGCACCACCTTGAAAGAGAACCATTTGGAGGTCTTCGAAACCATCGTTCCCATCAGTGCCCGCCTCATCGCCAACAAAACCGCTTTTAAGTTCAAGAGCGAACCCATTGAAAAAATATTGCAGCAAATGGCTGTCATAACGGAGAGATAACTATGATCAAGATTCTGAAATGCGGCGAGGTTACCAACGACGAGATCTTTGCCCGTGTAGTGCCCACGGTGGACGTGGCCGCTATCGTCACCGATATCATTAATAACGTCCGCACCCGCGGAGATGCGGCGCTGTATGAATACTGCGAGAAATTTGACAAGGCTAAGTTAACCTGCCTGCAAGTGTCTCCCGAGGAGATCGAGGAGGCCCTGTCCCTGGTGGAGCCTCGCTTCATTGAAGTACTGAAACTGGCGGCAGACAATATCCGCGCCTTTCATGAGAAGCAGGTACACAACTCCTTCATCCTCAACAACCGTCCCGGCATCGTGATGGGACAAAAGGTCATCCCCGTAGATCGGGCGGGTCTGTACGTGCCCGGTGGAACCGCCGCCTACCCCTCCACCGTACTGATGGACGCCATCCCTGCCAAGATTGCAGGAGTGCCCGAAGTAGTGATGGTGACGCCTCCCGGCGCCGACGGCAAGGTCAATCCTGTGATTCTGGCCGCCGCTGCCATTGCCGGTGTGGACAAGATCTTTAAATTGGGCGGTGCTCAGGCTGTGGCCGCCTTGGCCTACGGCACCGAGAGCGTGCCTAAGGTAGACAAGATCGTGGGGCCCGGCAACGCCTTTGTGGCGGAAGCGAAAAAGCAGGTGTTCGGCGTGGTGTCCATTGATATGATCGCAGGACCTAGCGAGATCCTCATCGTGGCCGACGGCAAGACCGACCCTCGTTGCGCCGCCGCTGACCTGCTCTCGCAGGCCGAGCACGACCGTCTGGCCAGCGCGGTGCTGGTCACCGACAGTATAGAACTGGCCCAAGCAGTGCAGACGGAACTGGAAGTGCAAATCCCGCAGTTGGAGCGAGCAGACATTGCCCGCGAATCCATTGACCGCAACGGCAAGATTATTGTAGCGGAGGATCTGTGGGCCGCCATTGACATCGCCAACGAACTGGCCCCTGAGCATCTGGAACTGTGTGTGGATGCCCCCTTTGATTATCTGGATGCCATTCGCCATGCCGGCTCCATCTTTATGGGCCGAAACTGCCCCGAGGCGCTGGGCGACTATCTGGCTGGACCCAATCACACCCTGCCCACCGGCGGCACCGCCAAGTTCTCCAGCCCTCTGTCCGTGGACGACTTCGTCAAGAAGACCCAGTACACCTATTTCACCCGCGACGCCTTGGAGGCAGTAGCCGACGATGTGGCCTTCTTTGCCACCAAGGAGGGACTCACCGCCCACGCCAAGAGCGCGGTAATACGTTTAGAAAAGTGATGATACTATGAGCCGTTTTTTAAGTGCACAATTACAGCGGCTGACCCCCTATACCCCGGGGGAGCAACCGCAAGACAAGCAATATATCAAACTCAACACCAACGAATCCCCCTTCCCCCCTTCGAAAAAGGCGCAAAAGGCCGCGGCAGAGGCAGCGGCGCAGTTGCAGCTCTACCCCGACCCCACCTGTCGGGTGCTGCGGGAGAAACTGGCGGCGCTGTACGGGGTTGCCCCCGAGGAAGTCATCCTCACCAACGGATCCGACGAGGTGCTCAGCTTCGCCTTTATGGCCTTTTGCGAAAAGGGCGTGGCCTTCCCCGACATCACCTATGGATTCTACGGAGTATTCGCGGATCTATATAATCTCGACGCGGTGGAAATCCCCCTCAAAGAGGATTTCTCCATCGACCCCGCCGACTATAAGGGGCTGGGACGCACCATCTTCATTGCCAACCCGAACGCCCCCACGGGCCTTGCCCTGTCGGTGGCGCAGATCGAGGAGATCGTGGCCGCCAACTCCGACACGGTGGTGGTGGTGGACGAAGCCTATGTAGACTTCGGTGGTGAGAGCGCCGTACCGCTGATTAAGAAATACGACAATCTGCTGGTGACCGGCACCTTCTCCAAGTCCCGCTCCATGGCGGGCGCTCGACTTGGTTTCGGCATTGCCTGCCCCGCCCTCATCGGGGATCTGGAGACCCTGCGCTATTCCACCAATCCCTACAACATCAACCGCCTGACCATGGCGGCAGGATTGGGCCAGTTGGCGGATGAAGAAGAGACCCGTCAGAACTGCCGCACCGTGATGGACAATCGCACTTACACCACAGCTCGTCTCACCGAGATGGGCTTCACGGTACTCCCCTCCTGCACCAACTTCGTCTTTGCTACCCACCCTGAGATCGACGGCAAGGCATTGTACCTTGCCCTCAAAGAAAAAGGGGTTCTGGTGCGCCATTTTGACAAAGAACGACTGAGGGAGTATAATCGTATCACCATCGGCAGCCGCGCCCAAATGGACGCTCTGCTGGATACAATCACCACCATCTTGGAGGAATGACCCATGCGACGTGTCACCTATACCCGCACCACCGCGGAAACGGATATTGCCCTGACGCTGGATCTGGACGGATCCGGTGTGGCGCAAATCGACAGCGGTTGCGGCTTTTTGGATCATATGTTGACCCTGTTCGCCAAACACGGCGGCTTTGACCTGACCCTCACCTGCAAGGGAGATACCTATGTGGACGATCACCACACGGTGGAGGACATCGGCATCAGTCTGGGTGCCGCCTTTGCTCAGGCGCTGGGAGATAAAAAGGGGATCACCCGTTACGGTAGTTGTGTACTGCCTATGGACGAATCCCTCATTCTATCGGCAGTGGATCTGTCGGGACGGGATTTCCTTGGTTATGAATTGCCCATCCCGGACGAGAAGGTAACCATCGTGAAGGGGCTAAGCTACGACTTGCCCATCCCCACCAAACAGGTGGGCGCCTTTGATACCGAGCTGGTGCAGGAGTTTTGGCTGGGCTTCGTCCGCAATGCGGGCGCCACCCTCCACATCCGCAAACTGGCGGGTACTAACTCTCATCACATCATTGAGGGCACCTTTAAATCGGTGGCTCGCACCCTGCGGGACGCCGTGGCCATTGATCCGCGCTTCGCCAACTCGATCCCCTCTACAAAGGGGGTTCTCCAATGATCGCCATCATAGATTACGGCGTGGGCAACCTGTTCTCTCTCAAAAGTTCCTTTGCTGCCATTGGAGCTGAGGCGGTGGTCACTGCCGATCCTGCGGTTATCCGTACCGCCGATCGGGTAATTCTGCCGGGCGTAGGTGCTTTTGAGGATGCCGCCCGCAAGTTGCGACAAAGCGGTATGGCAGACCTGCTCACCGAACTGGCGGCAGAAGGCAAACCCATTATGGGCATCTGCCTAGGAATGCAATTGCTGTTTGACAAGAGCTACGAGTACGGAGAGCACGACGGCTTATCCCTTATCAATGGAACGGTGCGCCCCATTGCAGATGTGATCCCCGATGCCTATAAGATTCCTCACATCGGATGGAATCCACTTCATTTCTCCGAAAATAAGCATCCCCTGTTCCGCAATATAAACGAGGGAGACTGTGTGTATTTCGTCCATTCCTATTACGCCACCGAGTGTGACAAGGCGGTGATCGCACAGGCCGAATATGGTGTCCCCCTTACCGCCGCCGTGGCCAAAGGCAACGTATACGGCTGTCAGTTCCACCCCGAAAAAAGCGGCGCCGTGGGGCTGGCAATTCTGAAAGCATTTTGCGAAATATAAGGAGTGATGATTATGGCAAACCCTAAGAAAGACAAACGGTTTATCGTCAAGGAGCAACAAGGCGGCTTCACCATCGGTGCCACGGTGCTGGTGGATAAGCAGACCGGCGTAAATTATCTTTATACAAACAGCGGATACGGCGGCGGTCTCACCGTGCTGGTGGATGCCCTCGGCAACCCCATCGTCACCCCTATTACCGAAGAATAAGGAGTCGTTCCTATGTTTTTATTCCCTGCTATTGACCTCTACGAGGGCAAAGCGGTCCGCCTGTATAAAGGCGATTACAACCAACTGACCGTCTACAACGACGACCCTGCCGCGGTGGCGAAGGACTTTGCCGCCGCAGGGGCCGGGTACATCCACGTCGTGGATCTGGAAGGCGCCAAAAGCGGCACCACCCCCAATCTATCTACCGTCCTACGCATTAAGGCTGCCACCGATCTATTCTGTGAGATCGGCGGCGGCGTGCGGAATATGGACGTGGTGCGCACCTATATGGAGGCGGGGATCGACCGGGTCATCTTAGGCACCGCCGCCGTGGAAAACCCCGCCTTCGTAAAAGAGGCGGTGAATGCTTACGGGGATAAGATTGCGGTAGGCGTGGACCTGAAAGACGGATACGTGGCGGTGAAAGGCTGGACCGAGCAATCTACGCTGGACGCAGTCACCTTTTGCCGTCAGATGCAGGAGATGGGGGTCAAGACCCTCATCGTCACCGACATCTCAAAAGACGGGGCTATGCAAGGCACCAATCACGCCCTCTACGGACAGTTGCAGGCCGCCTTCCCCACCCTTCAATTGGTGGCCAGCGGCGGTGTATCCTCCATCGAGGACGTGCGACGGTTAGCGGCCACCAACCTCTACGGCGCCATCATCGGCAAGGCCTATTACATTGGCGCCATCGACCTAAAAGAAGCAATTGAGGTGGCAAAATGATTACAAAACGCATCATTCCCTGCCTGGACGTGCGCAACGGACGAGTAGTCAAGGGGGTTAACTTTGAAAGCCTGCACGACGTGTCTTCCCCCGTGGAATTAGCCAAGTTTTACAGTGATAATGGGGCGGATGAGCTAGTATTCTATGACATTACCGCGTCAGCAGAGGGGCGGCAGCTATTCACCGACATTCTGTGCGAGACTGCCCGTCAGGTGTTCATTCCTCTAACGGTAGGCGGCGGCATCAATACCGTGGCTGACTTCGATCGGGTGCTCAGCTGCGGCGCGGATAAGGTGAGCGTCAATTCCGGCGCCATCCGCAATCCAAAGTTGGTATACGAAGCCGCTAAACTGTACGGCGACCAATGCGTGGTGCTGTCCGCAGACATTAAGCGGGTGGACGGCGTGTTTCGCGTCTTTGCCAAGGGCGGACGGGAAAACACAGGGATGGAAGCCATCGAATGGATCAAGACGTGCGTGGATAACGGCGCGGGCGAAATCGTGGTCAACTCCATCGACACCGACGGGGTCAAAGACGGCTTCGACTTGGAGATGCTGCGAGCCGTATGCGATGCGGTCAGCGTTCCTGTCATCGCCAGCGGAGGCGCCGGCAATATTCAGGATTTTATCACCCTGTTTAATACCCTGCCCGGAGTAGATGCAGGTCTGGCAGCCTCCATCTTCCATTTCGGCGAGGTGGCCATTAAGGATTTGAAGAAACAAATGGCGGCGGCGGGCATCCCCGCGCGACTGTGAGAGGAGAATGGACTATGATTGACATTGATGCCTTAAAATTTGACGAAAAGGGTCTGATCCCCGCGGTGGTGGTGGATGCCATCACCAAGCAGGTGCTGACCGTAGCCTATATGAACAAGGAAAGTCTCAAAATCTCTATGGAAAAAGGACTAACCTGCTTTTACAGCCGTTCCCGTCAGGAACTGTGGCTGAAAGGCGAGACCAGCGGCAACTATCAGCACATTGTGTCCATCACCGCCGACTGCGACGGGGACGCCCTAGTGGTGCTGGTAGAGAAAGAAGGGCCTGCCTGCCATTTGGGCGAGGAGAGTTGCTTCCACAATCCCATCTGGGAGAGCGAGGAGCGCCACGACTTCTCTCTACAAGGGCTGATGGATATGCTGGTAGGGCGCAAGGAAAACCCAAAAGAGGGCTCCTACACCACGTATCTGTTTGAGAAGGGTCTGGACAAAATCCTAAAAAAAGTGGGCGAGGAATGCACCGAGGTGATCATCGGCGCCAAGGCCCAGGACAAAAAAGAAACCGTGTATGAGATCGCGGATCTCGCCTATCACGTAATGGTGCTCATGGTCCAGGCGGGCATCTCCTTGGAGGATATCCACAAGGAACTGGCCTCCCGCCACGTCATCGACCACAAGGTAAAGCAGGAAAAAATGACCTGATATAAGAAAAAGCTCTGCCCGATGGGCAGAGCTTTTTTGCTGTTTACAGATCCAATCGATCCTGCAAAGAAACATAATCCTGATTGTCCTTAACGCTGATATAGGCGGGACGGATGATCTTGCCGGCGTTCTGGATCTCCTCGATGCGGTGAGCACTCCAACCCGCAATGCGCGCCACGGCGAACAAGGGGGTAAACAGTTCGCAAGGCAGATCCAGCATCCGATAGATAAGACCGGAATAGAAGTCCACATTGGGGCTGACTCCCTTATACACTTTGCGCTTTTCGGCAATCATTTCGGGAGCCAACCGAGCCACCTTCTCGTACAAGGCATACTCCTCCTGATAGCCCTTGGCCTCCGCCAACTCCTTGGCGCACTCTTTCAGCACCTCGGAACGGGGGTCGGACAAAGAGTAGACCGCGTGACCCATACCGTAAATCAGGCCCGTACGGTCAAAGGCATTCTTATCCAACAGACGGGACAGATAATCCCGAATCTGGGCGTCATCGGTGGTGTCGATAGTCGCCTTCATATCATCAAACATCCGCACCACCTTGATGTTGGCGCCGCCATGGCGGGGACCCTTCAGGCTACCCAGCGCCGCCGCCACCGCCGAATAGGTATCGGTTCCGGAAGAGGTGACCACGTGGGTGGTGAAGGTGGAATTGTTACCGCCGCCATGCTCCGCGTGAAGCACCAACGCCAAATCCAGAATCTTGGCCTCCAAGGGGGTGAATTGGCGGTCTTCCCGCAACAGATGCAGCAGGTTCTCCGCCGTCGAATAATCGGGGCGAGGCAGATGAACAAACAAGCTCTTATCCTGATGATAGTGCTGATAGGACTGATAGCTGTATACCGCCAGCAAGGGGAACACCGAGATGAGCTGGAGGCACTGGCGCAGCACATTCGCCACCGAGGTGTCGTCGGGGTTTTCATCGTAAGCATACAGCGCCAACACACAACGGGACAGAATGTTCATCATATCCCGACCGGGAGCCTTGAGGATCATATCACGGACAAAAGAGGGGGGCAAGGTGCGGCAAGACGCCAACTCCCGACGGAAGCGGAACAATTCGCCCTCATCCGGCAACTGGGAGAAGAGCAGCAGATACACCGTCTCTTCAAAGCCGAAACGACCGTCCGCCTGAAAGCCCTTGACCATATCCTTAACATTGTAACCGCGATAGAACAATTCACCGGGGCAGGGGATCAGATTGCCGTCTGCATCCGGCTTCTTGGCGTTGACGGTAGAAACCTCCGTCAAGCCGGTCACCACGCCGCGTCCGGACATGTCACGCAGACCACGATTGACCTGATGCTGGGTATACATCTCCGGCACAATGTGGTTATTCTCATCCGAGAGTTGAGCCAACTGGGCAATGTACGGTGTAATTTCAGAATAAGAACGTTTCATAAGGGTACCTCGCATTTCTTGACAAAAGGGTATCACTATCCATTATTGAGGTAGTATAGCATACTTTTTGAAAAAGTGCAAGCCACTTGACAAAATCCTGATAAAAACAACAAAAAGCCGCCTGCGGAACGCAGACGGCATTGTGTTTGAGCGTGATTACAAACTATCGATATATTGACACGCGGCAATGGCAGCTACAGCGCCATCGCCGGTGGCCGTCGTTACCTGACGCACCGCCTTTTGACGGCAGTCGCCCGCCACAAATACACCGGGGGTGGCGGTGCAGCAATCCTCAGCGGCAGCCACGTAGCCCCGTTCGTCCAATGCCGCCACATTGGCAAAGGCCTCATTCTCCGGTACCAAGCCGATGGCCACAAACAAGCCGTCCACTTCCAGATCGTACACGCGGCCGTCCGCCACGCGACGCAGGGTAACCCGGTCCAGCGGTGTAGCAGCAGGAAGCGCCTCCACAACGGTGCCCAAGATTACCTCTACGTTGCCCCGCTTTTGCAGGGTCTCCTGCAGGCGCATCTCACCGGTAAGGTAGTCCAGGTTCTGTACCACGTACACCTTTTTGCAACCCTCGGACAGCAGAATCGCCTCTTGCAGAGCGGAGTTCCCACCACCCACTAGGGCTACGGTTTTATTCTTATAAAAAGCGCCATCGCACACAGCACAAAAGGAGATACCCTCACCGATGTGAAGCTCCTCATTTTCCAGACCCAAATGACGGTGTCGGGCACCGGCGGCAATGATGACCGTCTTGCCCTCATATTCGTTGCCGTCCTCGGTAGTCACCACCTTATAGTTTCCCTCGTCGCGGATGCCATTGACCGTCTCGATCTCCACCTCAGCGCCCTGTCCCAGCGCTTGCTCCACAAAGTGGTCTGCCAGCTCACTGCCGCTGACCGAGTCGAAGCCGGGATAGTTCTCCACCTTGGGAGAGAAGGTGATCTGACCGCCGAAGGCCGCCTTTTCCAGCAGAAGGACCGTTTTATTGGCACGGCGGGCATAGATGGCAGCGGTAAGACCCGCAGGACCCGCACCCACAATAATCATATCATACATAAAGGTTATCCCTCGCTCTCGCCTCCCTTGTCGCCAAGGGAGTTCTTTAAAACAAGGTGGATGGAAAACCCATCCACCTTGTTTTTTGTTTCTTACTGAACAGACTGAATGTACTTCTTTACATCCGCCACGCCCACAAACTTCTCCACAGCGCCGTTGGCGGCTACCACCAGCGTGGGAGCCTGACGAATGCCCAAAGATTCGGTGAGGGCTACGTTCTCCTCAGCCAGCACCTTGGTATAGGCTACCTCCGCCTTGCCCAGCAGAGCCTCTGCAATCTTGCAGTTGGGGCAAGTGCGGGAAGCAAACAGATACACGCCATCCGCCAAGGTGGAGGTGGTCTCCTCCACGGGCGCATCCTGAGTCTTGGGACCTGCGTGGGTCAGTTTGGAGTTGGCAATATCGTACAGCTTGCGCTCCTTATACTCCTGACTCTTGCCATCGTTCCAGTTCTTCACAGGACGGTAGTAACCGGTGATACGGCTGTATACCTCCGCCTCTTTGCCGCACTTGGGACAGGTAAACTGCTCACCGGGCAGATAACCATGATCTTTACATACGGAATAGGTGGGAGAAATGGAGTAATAAGGCAGACGATAGTTCTCCGCGATCTTGCGAACGATGGAGGCCGCTGCCTTCCAATCCGGCAGCTTCTCGCCGATAAAGGCGTGGAATACGGTGCCGGAGGTATACAGGGTCTGCAGCTCGTCCTGGATATCCAGAGCGGTGAAAATATCGTCGGTATAACACACCGGCAGGTGAGAAGAGTTGGTGTAATAGGGTGTCTCTCCCTCAGAAGCAGCGATGATGTCGGGATAGTGCTTGCGGTCGTGCTTGGCCAGACGATAGGAGGTGGACTCGGCAGGGGTTGCCTCCAAATTGTAGAGGTCACCGTACATCTCCTGATAGTCAGACAGGCGCTCACGCATATGGTTGAGCACGTCCTGACTGAACTTCTGAGTCTCGGGATGGGTCATATCCTTACGCAGCCAGCGGGCATTGAGACCTGCCTCGTTCATACCCACCAGACCGATGGTGGAGAAGTGGTTGGTAAAGGTACCCAGATACCGCTTGGTGTAGGGGTACAGACCCTCATCCAGCAGCTTGGTGATGATGGTGCGCTTGATCTTCAGAGAACGAGCAGCAATATCCATCATATGATCCAAACGCTTGTAGAAATCAGCCTCGTCCGCCGCCAGATAGGCCAATCGGGGCATATTGATGGTGACCACGCCGATAGAGCCGGTGGACTCACCGCTGCCGAAGAAGCCGCCGGACTTCTTGCGCAGCTCACGCAGGTCCAGACGCAGGCGGCAGCACATAGACCGCACGTCGGAGGGCTCCATATCAGAGTTGACGTAGTTGGAGAAGTAAGGGGTGCCGTACTTGGAGGTCATCTCGAACAGCAGGCGGTTATTCTCGGTCTCGGACCAGTCAAAGTCACGGGTGATGGAATAGGTGGGGATGGGATACTGGAAGCCGCGACCGTTGGCGTCGCCCTCGATCATGATCTCAATGAAGGCTTTGTTGATCATATCCATCTCAGCCTTGCAATCGCCGTACTTAAAGTCCATGCGCTTGCCGCCTACGATGGCATACTCGTCCTCCAGATCGTGGGGAACAGTCCAGTCCAAGGTGATGTTGGAGAAGGGCGCCTGAGTACCCCAACGGCTGGGCGTATTCACGCCGAACACGAAGGACTCGATGCATTTCTTCACCTGATCGTAACTCAGGTTATCCACCTTAACAAAGGGGGCCAAGTAGGTGTCGAAAGAGGAGAAAGCCTGCGCGCCCGCCCACTCATTCTGCATAATGCCCAGGAAGTTGACCATCTGGTTGCACAAGGTGGCCAGGTGGCTGGCAGGGGCCGAGGTAATCTTGCCCGGTACGCCGCCCAGACCCTCTTCGATAAGCTGTTTGAGGGACCAACCGGCGCAGTAACCGGTCAGCATGGACAGGTCGTGGAGGTGAATGTCCGCGTTCTTGTGGGCATTGGCGATCTCGTCATCATAGATCTCGCTCAGCCAGTAGTTGGCGGTGATGGCTCCGGAGTTGGAGAGAATCAGACCGCCCACGGAATAGGTAACGGTGGAGTTCTCCTTCACACGCCAGTCGATGTTCTTCACATACTTATCCACCAGCTCCTTGTAGTCCAGAATGGTGGACTTCATATTACGAAGTTTCTCACGCTGACGGCGATACAGAATGTAGGCCTTGGCCACGTCGGCATAGCCGGCCTGCACCAGCACGGTCTCTACGCTGTCCTGAATATCCTCCACGGCGATGATGCCGTCCTCGATCTTGGGCTCAAAGTCAGAGGTGACCTTCAGCGCCAAAAAGTCGATGATATTGTCGTTGTACTGCCGCTCGCAGGCATCAAACGCCTTTTTGATAGCGTCCGAAATCTTGGCAATATCAAACTCGGTTACTTTTCCGTCTCGTTTGTTTACGCGATACATACAAACACCCTTTCATTTTTCTTTCTCATTGTCCACGGAGCTGTGCCGACGGGATATATTCCCGTACGATTGCCAGCAGATGCTCCATCTCCTCGTAAGAGAAGGCAGTGTAGCCCTCCCCTAACAGCTGGCCGGAATCCACAAATTTTTGAATGAAATAGGACGGCTCGCCGGCCAGCCACTGCCCGATGGCCATAAAGTCCTCGGGGGTGTGGAGACCGCCCACAGCCGTAGTGCGAAGCTCGTAAGGTAAACCACTGTCCCGCAGAATGTGGATGCTGCGCTCGTACACCGCCACATCCACCTCGGTTCCCACCGCCTTGGCATAGCCTCCGGGGGAACTCTTGACGTCCATGGCTACATAGTCCACCAGTCCCGAGCGGAGAATATCCTCCAACCGCTCCGGCAGACTGCCGTTGGTGTCCAGCTTGACGGCGTAGCCCCACCGACGCACCTGACGGAGGAACTCTTTCAGGTCCGGCTGCAACAACGGCTCACCGCCGGTGACGCAGATGCCATCCAATATACCCTGCCGCTTCTCGAGATAATCTAACACCTCGGCATAGGCATTGGGATGTTCCATAGGGGTGCGCACCAAAGGGCCGTTGTGGCAAAAGGGACACCGCAGATTGCATCCGCCGGTGAACACCGTACACGCGGTGCGTCCCGGAAAATCCAACAGTGTTAACTTTTGAAACCCTTGTATGTTCATAAGGCGCTCCCTTCAGTTTACCGTGCTTTGCCAGTATACCACACACCGCAACAGATTGTCAACCACAAAACACAAGATATTGTGGTTTTTTCGAAAAATATTGTAAAATGTTTTCCATATATTGTTTTAGCAAAGTAAAGTGAAAAGGCGCTTTTTCACGGCAAAAACCTCACAAACCCACTGAAATCAAGGGCTTTCGAGGCTTGGAACAACAAAAAACGACGGCGTCCTTCGACACCGTCGTTGCGGTTTTTTCTCTTCGCCTCCACTATATCTAGTAGCAGGTTATGGTTTAGACGTAACCAACTCCGCCAGACGTGTGCGGATGGCACGCTCTGCCTCAGCGGCATCCTCCAAAGGCAGGCACACCGTCTCCATAGGGCAGAAACCGTCCCCAGCCCGATTGCGAATGGCGTCCACCAAATAGCCGCAGGCAACCTGAACCCCGTGAGAGTCCAACAAATCGTAGGCGGGGCGACTCATCACCGCCCCATACACCGACGCCACGCCCAATTGTAAATAGAGAAAAGCGGCGGCTTTGCCCACTACCCGATCGGCGGCGGCGTAGTCGGTCAGATCGAACTCCTCATCCAACAGCGCTAATAAAGGCGCCACCCCCCGACGTGTGTCGGTAAGCACCGACTCCTCACGACACAACACCAAGGTATATTCCCCTCGGTGCAACAGCTCCTTGGCTTTTTCTTCGTTTTCTCTTCTCATCGGTCCAGTCCTTTTGCCAGTATGGGAAGCAGCACCCATTGAAGCACAATGCCCACCGCACCGACAGAAATGCTAACCCATACGATAGAAATGGGCAAACCCGTATAGCCGAAACCATACACCGCTGCCGCCAGAACCAAGGCACGCACACAACGGCCCGTTACCTGCGTGAGCATCACCTGCGCTACCGCAGACAGAGCGGTGCGGCGCAGCAGACCGGCGCACACACCGTAAGCGGCCAGCTCCACCATCATAAAGGGGAGCAGGACGGCGCCGGGCATACCCGTGAGCCAAATGCTTACCAAAGGAGATGCTAAACCACAAAGAGCGCCCACCATGGGACCCGCCACCATGCCCGCCAGCATCACCGGTAGATGCATCGGCAACAGCATCTCACCTAGTCCGGAACCAATTCCCAGCCATGCGCCTGCCAGATGGCAGAACTGAGGCAACGTCACACCTGCCGCCACGGCGATCAACGAGATCAGCGCGGCACGTAGAAGTTCATTTTTTATCGAATACAGTTTTACTTTCATCACGTTTCTCCTTATCCCTCAAATCGAGCGGCCACCTGCTGTAACAATTCCGGAATGGGCAGGTGCTGGGGACAGGCCTCTACACACTGACCGCAAGCGATGCAGGCGGACGCCTTGCCGCCCTCTCGGGTGGCATTGTCATAATAGGTAAAAGGCGGAGTCCATCCCTTGCCGCCATACTGCTGCTGGTCTTCATTGAACAGCGCAAAACAACGCGGAATGGGAATCGACATAGGGCAATCGGTGACACAATAGGCACATCCTGTGCAAGCGATGCTTTCACGGCTGGTTAGAATCTCCACCGCACGGCGAATGAGTGCGTGATCCCCCTTGGTAAGCATCACGGGATCATTGGCGGTCTTGCAGTTATCCACCATCTGCTCCCAGTTGCTCATACCGCTAAGCACCATCATAACCCCCGGCAACTCCATCACAAAACGGAGCGCCCAGGAAGCGGGAGTCCAATCGGGGTGCGCCTCGCGGAACATCTCCTCCACAGCGGGAGGAACATTCGCCAAGGTGCCACCCTTGACCGGTTCCATCACCACCACGGGGAGGCCGTGACGGCGGGCGGTCTCGTAGCAAAGGCGGGACTGAACATCTTCGCTTTCCCAGTCCAGATAGTTGAGCTGTAACTGCACAAACTCCATCTCGGGATGCTCGGTGATCACCTGCTCCAAGAATTCGGCGCTGTCATGGAACGAGAAGCCGATCTTTTTGACCAGACCCTGCTTTTTCTTCTCAACGAGCCAGTTGAAACAATCCAGCTCGGTATATTTCTTATAGCAATTCCGATCGATGGCGTGGATAAGATAATAATCGAAATATTCTACGCCAGTCTTCTCCAACTGACCGGCAAAGACATCGTCTCGCTCCTCCAAGGTATTAAAGAAACCGCTGTGTAACTTGGTGGCTATCGTGAAGCTATCCCGCGGGTACCGCTCAGGAAGCAGCGGGCGCACGGCGGGCTCGCTCTGTTTGCCGCAATACATCAGCGCTGTGTCAAAATAGGTGCCACCCTGCTGACGAAAATACTCCACCATCTCGTGACAGCGCTCCATATCCACCCGATCCTCGATCATAGGTAGACGCATCATTCCAAAACCAAGATGTTTCTCGTTCATAGCCATTCTCCTATCAGGTCTTACACAGTTTCATAATGATTCCGTGAGGAACCAGTTTGGCCAGCACGCGATAGAACTTAAAGAATAAACGAGGGGTATACACGCCCTGTCCTCTCTCGGCTAACACCACTGCACGATCCGCCACCTTGTCAGGGTTGCTGTACGGCAGCATCTTGAACATAGGAGAGCGACCGGTGATATTGGCCACTTCCAAAAACTCCGTGTTCATAGGCCCGGGGCACACTGCCAACACGTTTATCTTCTTCTTGCGCAACTCCTCTCGCAAGCCCTTGGAAAAACTGAGCACGTAGGCCTTGGTGGAGGAATATACCGTCATACGGGCATTGGGAGCAAACGCAGCGATACTGGCCACGTTCAGCACAAAGCCGCCCTCTTTCATAAAGGGGAGAGTCACGGTGGTTATCGCCGTCAACGCTCGGCAGTTAAGATCCACCATCCGGCTCTGAGTGGGCCAGTCGCTGTCCGCCACCTCGTTGAGTTCACCCAGACCCGCGTTGTTGATGAGCATTTTCACCGTTGCTCCGCTCTCCGTCAGTAGCCGCTTTAACTCCTCATAGCAACAGGACTCGGTAAGATCCATAGGCAACGCCTTCACGGGGATGGGGCATCCCTCCCCCAACGCTTCCAACCGCTCTACACGGCGTGCGACAAGCCAGATGCCGTCCAGATCGGGGTAACGGTTCACCACACTACGGAAAAAGGATCTTCCCAAACCGGCAGAGGCGCCGGTAATAATAGCAATATTCATGCGATTCTCTCCTTTGGAAAAAGCAGGTGCCGCTAACACACCTGCTTTTCACAATTACGACCATTCGGTCCAATACTCAATCTTAAAATCGGTCAGACCCAGCTCCTTGGTTCCCTCCGGCAATATAATCTCATACTGCTTAATGGAATTGGCCCGCACGGCACCAATATACAGATTCTTTACCGCCAGCACGTCGCCGTTTGCATCGCGGCAGGTGTACTCGATGAAGTTGGTCTCTTCCGTCATCCACTTCTTGGTTTTGTTCTCGATGGCAAAGTGGACCACGCCGTCCTGCTCAAACACCTCACCTACATACAGGCGGCTCCGTCCGTCAATGTCTAGGCTGGTCTGGGGCAGATAGAGAATGTGACTGTCAGTCAGCCGCAGCTCCTTGGTGCCCTTGGGCAGCTGGATGATGTAATAGCCGGCGGTTCCGCCCCACAATGCATTCGTTCCAATCCGGAAAGTATCTACCTTAAGCACCTCTCCGTTTTCATCGTAGCAGGTATATTCCACGTAACTGTTGGGGTCAGGCATCCAGTCCATCGTCCAATTCTTCAATATCAGCTTGACCGTTCCTTTTTCAATCGTGGTCCGATCTACATATAACCTCTCCCAACCGTCGATGTCGGTTCCGTCTTCCGGCAGAACGGTATTCACATCGTCCCACTTCTCCTGATAGGAATAGGATACGACGTCACCGTATACCGTCACCTCTTGATCGGCTACCTTCACTACGTAATAGGGGCGCGCATAGATCGCGGTCTCTTTGGCAGCCGCCACGTCCGGAATGTTGATAATCCGCACGGCGTAGGCGCATGCGTCCCGCGTTGTCTCGCAAAGAGTCTTTGCCTCGATATCCACAAGCGTGTGCTTCGCATCCGCGTTTTCACGCACCAGCGTCTCCTCACTGCTCAGCGCGGCTCGATTGGTAACCACCGCACCCATAGCCAGCAACGCCCGCTGGGCACCCTCGTAGGATATTGTCGCGTCGGTGTTATCAAAGGTTCCATCCTCTTTCATCACCGCGCCACGAGCCTTCAGCCAAAAGCGAAAGGCGAGACCCAAGCCGGTATCGGTGGATTCGGTGACAGAGACCTGCACCTGTTTGCCGGACGCCTCAGATCCCCACGGCTCAAACTCCTCTGCCGAAACAGGGAAAGTCGCAAGCGACAACACACACAAAAACAGAGCCAAAAAACGTTTCATACAATACCCTCCTTATAAAGCGATCGGTAAGGGATAGTCGTTGGATTGCGCCGCCCATAAGCAAATAGCGTCCTCGTCCACGCAGGCCCATTGCGCCGCTTCCGCTCGACCGGCATTGAGATAGTCTGCCAGTTTCTCATACATATCTTCCCGGCTCAATGCTGTTTCATCGCAATTAGCCAAGACCCCTTTATTGGTATGGGTGACGGTGTTCAAATAATAGTTGTTCACATAGTCGCCGCCGCGATCGAAAACATAGCAATTAATGGGAGCAGCCGAATTGGTTCCCGTTACAGAACCGGCAAAATAGCAATTAATAATACTTCCGCCACCGGCCTGATTGGAGGCCGCAATACCGCCTGTAAAACTGCCGCTCAACGTCATCGTGGAGCCGCAGTTGATTACCTTACCTCCTATACGGACGCTACGGCAGATGCCGGCAGCCTGCGCGGTATTGGTAATCGTACCGAAGGTGAAAACGTTCATAACCGTGCCGGTTAAATAGGGGAATATACATTGATCGCTGCCCGCCAATTCAGCGTGAATGCGACGACCGCCGCCATCGTAGATGCCATCAAAGGTCGCAGAAGCGCCGATGCCGGTGTATCCGTTTATGATGCGCATATCCAGATCGGCAGTCTGTCGGAAGTAGTGATCCGTGAAGGTCTCGCCGTCCAACATACACAAAGTGAAATTGACAAAGTCCTGCTCATTGGTTATCAAATAGGGGGCCTCTTGCGTGCCCTGCCCTTGCAAGGCCAGTTCTCCGTCGAAATTATATTCTAAACTATCATAATAAGTATCTAACCACTGAATGCGATTCGCCATCCAATTAGCGTAATACTCGTAATGCTTTTTATAGGTATCCAGCGCTCGAATCGCCGCCGGTTCGCGATTTAGTCGCTCGCCAAAAATGGGCCATTTAAAGAAATTGCGGCAATAGGCAGCGTATCCCGCCTGAGCCGTTGTTCGAATGGTTTCGGGGATCTTGTCCGTTTCGGCTTTGAGTTCGTCCCAACGCTGCGCCACCAGATTGCGGAACCAACTGTATTTCAGTAATTCGGCAAACCATGCGTTGCTCTCCATCGTTCCGGCATGCAAGCCTTCGTATTTGTCACAGTTGGTCTCCTCATTCACGTTACCGCCGGTCAAATCAAAATCCCAGATGGGGCCGAAATGCAATTTTTCTCCCGCTACGGTGGCATCGTAATGGAAATAGAAAGAATCCCAACCAGCGTCCAAATTCTTGAACAGTTCCTCCACTAGATAGGAATCTACCACCGACGGAATGTCGATCAGGGCTTCAATTTGCTCCTGATCACCGGCCAGCACCGCATCCCAAGCCTGTTGAAAAACCCCCTCAATGAAGGCCATCTGCTGATTAAATACAGCCGTATCGGTGGACAGGTCGTTCTTCACTTCGTACTGACGCTCACCGTTAGACATATTCAGTACGAATTTCGGATCCTCGGCATAGCCGGACAACTGTACCAGATAACCGGTCTGTACCGATTCGGGTTCTTCGGCGATGTTGACCCGCTCCTCGTTTACCTGATTCTGCTCGCACAGCAAATACACGCCGCGATATTCACCGTTAAAATATACCTCTACGCTCTGTGCCGAGGAAATAAAGGCTAAGCCATCTAACTTTCGGGCGTAATTAAGGGCGGTGTGGTTGCGCAGCAAGGACTGATCGCCGTGGTCCGCCAACAGCACCCACACCTTGGCGGGTCCGCTGCCCTGCCCCAGCAGATTCTTCTTTTTGGATAGCTTAATGCGATAGGGCTTCTTTTCCAGCCACCAAGTATGGTTGCCTCGCCCACGGATCTCCATATCCATCGGCTCAAAGGCGTATTGCTCGTCGCAATTGGACAGTGCAATGGTACCGTCTATGTATTCTTCCTTAGAAGTGACCTCTGCGCCTGTACAGGTGGTGATATTCACGATGGGGAGTTCCAGAGGGTCTTCTTCAAACAAGGCGTATACCTCCGTATCCTCGCGGAAGGTTTCTCCCGACCGGATAGGGGTCTTGACACCGTCACTCCACTGAGAAAAACGGAAACCCACCTTGGCCGATGCCCACACCTGTTCGGTGGTAGTGACACCATATTCAATGTATTGTTGCTTAGTACCGCTTATCTTACCAGCCTTGACGTTCTTAACGCCGTAATATACCGAAACGATGGTGCCAATCTCAGGAGCCGGCGGCTTTTCCAATTCGGTCTGATAGGTGGTGGCGTGCACATCACCATACACGGTCACCGCAAGATTTTGCTGTTTTATCACATAATACGGGCGCGCGTACACCATAGCGGTACGCACGTCCTCCCGATTGGGCATATTGATAATGCGCACGGCATAGGAACAGCCATCTTCGGTAACTTCGCATAGATACTTGGCGGATATGTCCACCACTCGATGCCGTCCGTCGTCGCTCTCGCGTACAAAGCGGTCGGCGTTCTTCGCCACGGTAGCATCATTGGTCACCACCGCACCCATGGATAATAACGGGTAGCGCTGCCCGTCATACAAAACGGTTGCTTTGGTGTTATCAAAGCGTTGCGCATCGTCCATTGCTATGTCAGAAGCATTTAGACGGAACTGAAAAGCCAGACCCAAGCCGGTCGTTTCCGAATCCTGCACGCTAAATTCCACGTGAGGATTCAACACATTTTCCTCCGCTGCCAAAACAGGAAGTGCCACCATTAATAAAGCCGTTACTAGGATAAGACTCAAGCTGTAAAAAACTTTTTTGATCATACCCTTTGCTCCTTTTCGTTCGAAAAGATTAGGCCCACTCGGTCCAATAGGTCAGCTTATAGCCGGTAATCTCGACCCGCACCGTGCCGTTAGGGACGGAAAAGGTCTTAGTCACGCTCTTGCCGGCGCGCAGCGCGCCGATATAAAGTTTGCCGAACACCGCATCCTTAGAAGTCAATTTGTTGCCCTTTTTGTCATAACAAGTGTATTCCAGATAATCAGTCTCCTCGGTCATCCATTTGGTGGTTATATTCTTAACTTCAATGGTCACGATCGGCTTATCATAGGAAACCGCACCAATCTGAATGCGCCCCCTGCCATCCGGATCGTATCCGGTAGCCGGCAGACTCACCTTACCTACCTTGGTCTGCTCTGCAGAAGCAACCGTGGTCACAGTAGTGGTCGCAGTAGTGGTGGTGTCATCCTCAAACCAATCACCACCGTCAATCTCGTTCTGCGAAGGGGGCGTTGCCGCACCCGTGGAGGCATTCGTTTCGGTCTTGTTAGCAGAAACCGAGGTGCTTGCATTGGACGAAGCGTTGCCGGAGGTAGCCGCCGTCGTGGTCGTTCCTTCGGAAGCAGATTCGTCCTTAGTCTCGTTCGTCGTATCGGCAGTAGAAGCCGTCGTAGTATCATCGTCAAACCAGTTGCCTGCATCAAACTCGTTGTCGGTGGGCTTGGCGGAAGACTCGTCATCGCCAAAGACGCCCGCATTGGGACTTTCGTTGTCAGCGGGGGCATCACTTAAATCCCCCGAAGAGGGCTGCGACACAGGCGGTTTGTCTCCTCTGCACGCGGTCACAACACAAAGCATCAAGGCACATAATAAGACTATTAACCATCGTTTGCTGTTCATATATAACACTCCTTAATTTCTACAAACACAATTGCAACTTAATCATAAAACAGTATACCAATTTATAACGATTCTGTCAATTGGGTTTGTCTTCCGCTACCGGAAATGCAACCGTATGACGAACGCATCCGTTTAAGGGTCCGCTAAACGTGTCAAAGGACTCCCCCGGCATTTCGGGAGAGTCCTCTGTTATCTTACTTAATGATTGCAATAGCGCGTTTCGGGCGCTCGTTTTTCGGCTCCTTTACGCCGCAAACTGAGCATACGAGGCAGCAGCAATATCGCCGTAAACCGTGACTTCCTCACCGTCGACCTCGATCACACAATAGGGGCGGGCATATATGGTGCGATCCAACGCAGTTTCAGGGATGTGAATCACCCGCACCGCATATGCACAGTAGTTGTTCTCCACCTTGTACAAATAGGTGGCCTCTACATCCACCACAGCGGCATCGTCCACTTGATCCAGCTTAAAGAAGGACGCGCTCTCACCCACCACCGCAACATTGGTGACCACGGCACCCATCCGAAGCAGACGGCATTCCTTCCCTAGATAGGTAACGGTGGCCTGTGTGTTGACAAACTGGTATTGGCGGTTCAGCGCCACGCCCACGGCATCCAATTTAAAAGAGAAGGCCAGACCCGCACCGGTGGCGTCGGTGTGGGTGACGCTGTGCAGCACCTCCTCCGAAAACAGGTCGTCAGTGGGGATCGGCAAAGCCTGCACCACGATATCATCCACGTACGCTTCCACCAAATCACTGGTTCCGTTGCCGTAGAAACAAATGTCAATTCTGTTCGAGGTGGCGGTAAAGGGCACCTCTACACAGGTCCACTCCGTCTGGTCCATCCAGGTACCGCCCAGCCTCTCGCGGGTGTCATCGTCCAAAACCTCCACGTTAACGCCTACCGATTTGACCTTACACCACAGAATCAGTTTGTATTCCCGCCCCGCCTCAGCGACCACGTCCTGCCCGAGCAGCAAACCCATATTGCCACTGCCCCGGAGCCGCATTCCGTTTTTGCCGCTGTGGGCAGCATCCGGAGACACCGTCGCGCCAGGGGGAGCCCAGTAGAGATTGCTCTCACAGGTGCCGTTGATTAGCGGCAGCACTTCCACTGGCGGTCGTTTGGTGCCATCAGGCAGATAGTGCCACCGGGCATTGTGCAGGGGCTTATTACGGTCGATGGGAATCTTCATCTCTTTTCTTCTTCCCTCGGTGCCGATGAAATACACATCTGTCAGAGCGGTGCAATTCTCAAAAGCAGCAGAAGCGATCTCGGTCAAGCTATTGAACAGCGCAATCTCAGCCAGGGCAGAACAGTTCGCAAAGGCGTCTATACCTATGTGGGTCACAGAGGGCGGGACGGTAATTCCCGCAAGCGCACTACAGTAGTTGAAGGTTGCATACTCAATCGTCGAGAGTCCATTGCCCAGAATCACCTCTTTCAAAGCGGTGCAATTCCGAAATGCGGACGAGCCCATAGAGGTCACCGCATCGTGAATGACTACTTTTGTGAGTCCGGCACATTCGAAAAAAGCATGATTTCTAACGGCGGTCACGTGATCGGGTATAACGTACTCTCCAGTAAGGAAAGCGGGCGTTGCCATCATGCAATCCTATAATAGTCGCGGTGCGAGTAGATGAATCTGTGGTATAGAAATAGACGCCATTGTTTCCGGTGCCGGCGTGCACAGACAGCGACAATCCGTCGGCAGGCAGCATCGCCGCCAACAGCACCAATGCCAATAACCAGGCTCCAATACGTTTCATGCTTTATCCTCCGTTTCCTTCTGCTTAGCAGCAGACTCATACCATACGTCAAAAACTCTTTGCCCTTGTTTACTCCGTTCGGCTGACGCTCCATTAATCTGCAACCATATAATAAGCGTGCAAGATCAATTTGCTCTCTGCATAACCAAAGGTGCCGGTGAGCGTTGCACCAAGAATCTCTCCATCATCTTTCTTAATGCTTATAATTTCATCGTCGCAATTTAACTCTATCTCTTCCGCCTAGGCGGTAATGGCAACAGCAGAAATGCCATCGTCATCACCAATATCGACAGAACAATTGCAAACACCTTTTCATCTCTTACAACACACTTCTTTGGGATTGTGGTGGTTGATTGCAATTTTAGTCTACCACGTTAGACCGCGGTTGTCGAGAGCAAAACCGCTTACATGTACGGATCTCCTTTCTCGTTATATGACCGTGCGCCATATTTATTAAGCGCAGAACTTGACATAATGTTATTGCGGTAGTTGTGTGAAAAACAAATTACGCTAATTGCATTAAAACATGGATTTTATGCAAAGTGCAGTAGCGCGAATGTGACTCGGGGGGTTCGCCGCTTGCGAACTCCGTCGAGATTTTGCCCCCTCTATACCCTTTCCTACACTAATTCTCTCGCGCAAAACTAGCAACGGTTCTCGCCAAACGCATCGCAAAACAAAAGCACCACCTAAAAGGTGGTGCTTTTGTTTTGGTGGGCGCGAATGGACTCTGAACCTTGGTTTTGCGCCAAGGTTGCCCTTGTCCTTCATTGCTTACGCAAAACCCTGTGCAATCCCTAACGGGATTGCGATGGTTCGAGCTTCCCGGTCTACGAAAAAAAAGACAGACACCCCGTTGGGTGTCTGTCTTTTTTGCGAAAGAGCGACTAAAAGGTGCGTAAAGTGAGGTAAGAACGACTAAAAGTACATTTATTGGTTTATTCTACATACGCAACCCAGTCTCCATCAACGAACTGTTCGTATACCCCCCACTCGGGCTTGCCAATGTCTCGTCCTTTTACTCGTATCGGTAATACGCAATCCTCTTGGCAACCTGGCATCGGATTATCAATCGTAACCCAACCCCCATTTTTCACATAGCTATTCCAAGCGGAAATTGCTTCCTCTAAATTTGAATACCACTCATCTGCTACGGAAATCTGTGCTTCGAGGGAATTATAAAGAAAAACGTAAGTTTCGTCTTCTTTTTCATAAATCATGACTTTGTATATTGTCTGACCATTATATGCACGCGGTTCAGTAAGATGCGCCCATTTGCGCATACAAATCACCTCTTTCATTAGTATTATATCATAAAATGTTATCTTTTTCAATGATATATCGCTGACGCGATATGATATACGGCTTACGCCGTATGATATACTTGCTACGCAAGCATGATATAATATCCGTTCCTTCATATGCCGAAGGCATATATCATCGCTCGCAGAGCGATATCATATCGAAGATATATCACCCGTTCCGCAAGGAACGGATATCATTGAAAAAAGTCTCTTTTGTCAGTAGACAAAAGAGACTTTTTTCGTGGTGGGCGCGAATGGACTCGAACCATCGACCTCCTGCGTGTGAAGCAGGCGCTCTAACCAGCTGAGCTACGTGCCCATATTGGTGACCCCTAGCGGAATCGAACCGCTCTTGCAAGAATGAAAATCTTGTGTCCTAACCGATAGACGAAGGGGCCGTGTTGCTCCCTGACTCTCATTCGAGAGTCAGGGAGAACGATGGTGGCTGTAAGTGGATTCGAACCACTGACACTGCGGGTATGAACCGCATGCTCTAGCCAACTGAGCTATACAGCCAAATAATGCCCCCGCGGTGGGAACGGAGTATATTATATAGTATCCCCGCGGGGTTTGTCAACCCTTATTTTCGGGTTTTTAATAATTTTACACATTTCTTGCGCAGGAAATTAGCCAGACGACCCATCTGCCGCCACAAGAAACGGGCAAAAGGAACAATGCCGCGATGCCAGCACCACACAGCGCCCCGCACTACCAACCGCGCAAAAGGAACCGCCGCCGCATGCCAGAACCATACAGAAAAGATTTTAATATATTTCCACAACCAACGGACGCCCTTGTCACTCCAATGCAGAGCCGGTCCGTACAATGGCGACAGCCCGCAGGCAACCAGCACTGCCACTGCCGTACCATCCATTGTCAGAAAGCACCGCATCAGCACTACAATAGCGCCTGCAACAAAACCACAGAACGCTTGCTCACCGTAGGAAACAGGAGCAAAAGCACGATCCGCCAGAAGCAATGCGCCCAGCATCACACCGCCCATCAACAGGCTGTACAGCGGCATCTGCCACAGAATCCAAGAAGTCACGCTCACCGTAGCCAACATCACCGTCGGTGCAATCAATCGCAACCGCCGACGGAGCAGCAAAAACAGCGCCGCCAACAAAATCACGGGAACGCATCCCTCACCGATCGCGGCGGGGTAAAGCCCCGTGAGAAGACGCAAAGGATTCTCCACAGCATCGGAATTGGTCAACATCGTCAGGGGCGTTGCGCCGGATGCGCTATCCAAGCCGGCCCACTGATACGGCATGCGAAAATCGGTGGTGTAACGAGGGAAAACCAATCGCACAAACAGGTATCCCACCAACGCAGGATGAAGCAGAGGATGGGACACGGGCCACGCGGGGCGCGTCCGATGCAACCACTGCGGCAGCACCGCAACCAGCGCCGCTACCCCACCCGCCAACGCCGCCACCCACAAGGGCGCGGTAGCGGGCAGGCAAAAGGCCGCTAACGAACCAAACACCATGGCCGACACGGTGTGCCACGTGCCGATGCCGGCCCACTGCAAAAGCACCGTCACCGCTACGTAAGCGGCCGAAGCGGTAATCACCAGCCCTGCCGCCTGCCAGCGGTAATAACACACAGCGATCAAAAAGATCGGGGACAGTGCCGTGAGCCAATCTAAAGCTCTCTCCCGCTCGTGGAGGTCCATATATTCACGGGTCCTCTCGATCACGTCAGGCACCATCCTTTCCCATAAACATGCTTAGAAACTCTTACCGTATTTTTTGCCAAAAAATTTCGCCATCAGGAAAGAACCGCCCTTTTTGATCCAGTTGGTCTTCTCCATTCCGACAACAGGCGCGCTGGCGCAATCCAAAGGATTCTGTTCCAGCCACACATCCAGAAGAAGTTCGCTCACCCGACCGAAAAAGCGGGCATGGAAGCTGTCGTACTGAGAAGCATCCACCCGCTTCTCCAATTCGAACAGCACGTCAAACAACCAGGTGCAATAGGCATCCAAATGATCGCGGCGCAAAATAAACATATTGAACATATGGGCACCGGTCCGTTCTTTGAGCCGTTCAAAGGCGGGTACGTAAGCGGGATATTTCTCTCGCAAAATGTCACCGGTCAGATCCAACGGCTCGATATGGCAGGTGTGCGCGTAGTGAGAATACAGGGTCTCAATGTAATACTGCCGCATCTTTGGCAACAGTCCGTCCTTGCCTTCCAACAAGCGCTCCGCCTCTTCGCCGGTCAGCACCCGCTCCATGGGCTCGCCCTTACCTTTGCCGCCGAAATGACGGCGATAATGAGCCAGACCGATGTAATCCGCATCCAGGTTCTTCCACGCCCAATATAAGCCTGTCAACTCACAGAAAGTGGCATTCTTTTTGGAAATGTGCTCCCCCGTGTTGTCGGGGGTATATCCGATGGAGTCCTTACCTTCGGCGCCCACGTGAAGAGGAAGATACATTTCATCTGCAGGCATAGCATAAGGCTTATGGGTAGCGACGATGACTTGAATCTTCATTACAGAATCTCCTCCGTCAGTGCCAGTGCCGCCTCAATAACCTTATCCATATCGTAATACTTATAATGGCCCAAACGTCCGCCGAAGATAATCTTGTCCTCTTCGGCCGCTAACCGGCGATACTTTTCAAAGAGCGTCTGATTCTTCTCGTTGTTGACGGGATAATAGGGGCGCATACCCTTCTCCCACGTAGCAGGATATTCGCGAGTGATTACCGTCTTGTCCTGCGTGCCGAAATTAAAGTGCTTGTGCTCAATCAGACGGGTAAAGGGAATCTCCCGCTCGTTGTAGTTGACCACAGCCACACCTTGATAGTTGGGGGTGTCCAGCACCTCGGACTCAAAACGCAGGCTGCGGTATTCCAGCTCACCGTAGCAATAGTCGTAATACTCGTCGATACAGCCGGTATACAACACCTTATCGGCCAGTGCATCCAGCTCTGCACGATTCGCCAGATAATCGGTGTTCAGGCGCACATCCGCACCCTCCAACAGTCGCTCCACCAAAGCAGTGTAGCCCTCTTTGGGGATACCCTGATAGGGGTCGTTGAAATAGTTATTATCAAAGGTGTACCGCACCGGCAAACGCTTGATGATGAACGCGGGTAATTCGGTGCAGGAACGGCCCCACTGCTTCTCCGTGTAGCCCTTCACCAGTTTCTCATAGATGTCACGACCCACCAAAGAGATGGCCTGCTCCTCCAAGTTCTTAGGCTCGCCGGTGATCTCAGCGCGCTGCTCCTCGATCTTGGCACGGGCCGCCTCGGGAGTAGTCACGCCCCACATCTGATAGAAGGTGTGCATATTAAAGGGCATATTAAACAGCTCGCCTTTATAATTGGCAATGGGCGTGTTCACATAGTGATTAAACTCTGCGTACCGCTGCACATAGTCCCATACCGCCTTATTGGAAGTGTGGAAAATGTGGGCGCCGTACACGTGCACCTGAATGCCCTCCACCTCTTGGGTGTAAATGTTACCGGCAATGTGGTCGCACTTATCCACCACCAAGCAAGACTTGCCCCGATTCATTGCCTCACGGGCGAATACGGCGCCGAACAAACCGGCACCAACAATAAGATAGTCGTATTTCTTCATAATTACACCGCTCCTTTTCCGGAAAACACCCGTTTAACGGTCATAAATAAAATCTTGATATCCATATCCAAGCTCACTCGGTCGATATAATACAGTTCCTGCTGCTGCCGCTCACCGGTACGGTAAGAGGATTCATTGCGGGACATCGCCTGCCAGTAGCCGGTTAGACCGGGACGCACCGACAGAAGCTGTTGCCGCTGCTCTGCCGTATAGTTACCCACCAGCTCCGATTCCAACAGAGGACGGGGACCCACCAAGCTCATATCACCCCGCAGAATGTTCCATAACTGGGGCAATTCGTCGATGCTGCTCTTACGCAGGAAGTTGCCGATCTTGGTGATGCGGGGGTCATGATGGAGCTTATACTCCTTCTTATACTCCGCCAGTTCTTCAGGCGTAAGAAAATCCTCCAGTCGTTCGGCGCCCATCTTCATACTACGGAACTTATACACCGAGAAAAGATGGCCGTCCTGTCCCACACGGGTCTGAGCATAGATGGCGGGGCCGCCGTCGCGGCGCACCAATAATCCCACAACTAATAAAACGGGCCAAATGAAAAGCAGCGCCATCGCACTTAATACAATATCAAACAGCCGCTTAAAAAACAGATACGGCTTTTTTGTTTGCTGTGTACTCATATCCTACTTCTCTCCTCAAGGATGCGGGGATCGCCCCTTGTTACGTGACGATCCACAGCGTTATTTTGCAGTTGTCTCGGTTGTGCCTTTGGTGGTTGTGGTGGCCGGTTTCTTGCTGACCAGCGTACCATCGCTCAAAGAAAAACGAATCGGCTCCTTGCCTACGGCTTCTTCTTTGTTATAGACGAAATCGTGCAGCAACAACGTGGCATACTCCAGATCGTAAGCATAAATCCAAGCGTAGCTGGGATGGGTTCCTCCCCAAGCCTTGCACTGATCATTAGGCAGAGAATAATCCTTCATCTCAGGAGAAGTGGTAAGCACCCATGTGGCAATCTCCAGCATCTCGGAATTGGTCATATTGGTGTGGCAGATACCCAGCACCTTGTTAATGAGCGCAGGGAATTTGGAGAGTGGCAGAGTCTTGACCTCGTCAAACATAGCCTGTAGCACTTCCTTCTGACGGTTGCCGCGCGCCACATCGCTATCCACCTTACGGACGCGAGCATAGGCCAACGCCTGACCGCCGGACAAGCGCTGCTCACCGGTTTTAGTAAGTTTCTCCACCTTCATGCCGCACTCTTCGTTGAGCCAATAGATGTGGTTGTTCACTTCGTTGAACACTTTCTTTTCCACGTTAAGGGTAACGCCGCCCAAGTGATCGATGATCTGAGCAAACTCCATAAAGTTCACAAAAGCGTAGTCCTTAATGTTCATCCCGAAGTTCTGGTTCAAGGTCTTGACCGCCGCATTCACACCGCCATAGCTGAAAGCGTGGGTGATCTTGGTCTTGTGCTCCTTGCTGGGATAGCCGTCCACGGTTACTAAGGTATCACGGGCGATAGAGGTCATCTTAATAGCGCCTCTCTCTCGGTCGATGCTCAAAATAATAATGGCATCCGAACGTCCATCGGTGGAATTGCCGCGGTCATCCAGACCGAACAGGGCGATATTCCACACCTCGGCTACCGGCGAAAGCTCCTCATTAATGCCCAGATTGCTCTCATCCAGTTCGCTGCCGTGCTGAATGCTGGTGTCCAGGAAGATATACAGTGCCGACACTGCCGCAATGGCCAATGCCGCCAAACAAGCAATCACGATGATAACAACGCGCAAGATGCGCTGACCCACGGTGCGCTGTTTCTTCTCTTTCTTGCCTTTTTTCTCTTTCTTTTTGTTCTCGCTCTGACCGGCGATGGCGCTCAGGCTGACTGTCTCGGTCTGCGGCGCGTCGCAATGAGGGCAAAACTTTGCGCCCTCCTCAATAGGCTTCCCGCATTTTTTGCAATCCATAATGTTACGCTTCCTTTCTTATTCCCGATCACAACAAGTCGTCGAAAATTTCTTTATTCTTCTGTCGCGTCCGAAACCGTTTCAGGCACCGTATACACGGGCAAGTCGGTCTCATAGATAAAATTATGCAACACGTTTTTGGCTGCATCTAAATCGTATACCCGTACCCATCCGCGTTCTTTGTCCAAAATGCCATTCCAGACTTCCAACTCTTCGTTTGGCATATGCATACTGGTGATCTCTGGGGAATTGGTAACCGCCCACGTAGCAATATCCAAAAGTTCATCGCTGTCCATATTTGTATGGCACAGCCGCAGGGCTTGAGTCAGTGTACCGGGCAGCTTAGACAGCGGTTGTTCCTTGACCCGCTGGTACATAGCCGTCAACACTTCGCGCTGACGATCGGTGCGAGTACTGTCACCGCCGTCGGTGCGGTTGCGGGCATACGAAAGAGCTTGTCCGCCATTGAGGAGCTGACGGCCCGCTTGCGTGATCTTCGATACGTCAGCGCCATACTGCTCCACCCATGTGTCGTAATAATTGTTCAAGGTCTTCATCTCAGCCGCAGAAACATCCAGATACACACCACCCAGATAATCGATCACGCTACGGAACTCTTTGAAATTCACATACACATAATCGGTGATGTTCATCCCGAAGTTTTGATTGATGGTTTTGATAGCCAATTTCGCGTGGCCATGCGCCCAAGCGTGGGTCAATTTTTCTTGTCCATGTCCGTCAATGGGCACCAGACTGTCGCGAGATAAAGAGGTCATCTTGATCTTGTTGTTCGCTTTGTCGATGGATAGGACGATCATCGCATCCGAGCGACCCACCGACCCGCTTGCCTGATCAATACCAAACAAGGCGATATTATGCACCTCTTGCGCCGGCGGCAAATCGGGGGTAACCGCCACTTCGCTTTCGCTCAATTCGCTGGTGTGCTGAATGTTGGAATCAATAATTGCTCGCGGAACAGAGTGCACCGCAATTGCAACGGCAGCAATCATAACCACCAAAACCAGCAACAAGGTCACAAATGCGCGCTTGAACGCTTTTTTCTTTTTTTGAGGCGGCATCGCGTTTTGTTCCCGAGAAACAAGATCCTCGTTGTTTCGCTCACCCATTACTTGTTTTTCCCCTTTCGAGAGCCATCATTCCATAAGGACACAAAATAACAGAATAAGTATAGCACAATGGTTTTCATTTTGCAATTCTTTTTTGTTGGGCAAGACCACCAAGAAAAAGCACGACGGTCTCTTGACAGTCGTGCTTTTTGGCTTTATTTATCGTACCGAAAACAACATATCGCCATAAGAAGGCAAGGGCCAAAGATCCTTGGCCACCAACACCTCCAACCCATCGGCGGACTCGCGCACCGCTTCCATGGCGGGGATGATCTCATCCCGATAATACTCGGCCAGTTCGCGAGCGCTCCAGCTCGCATCCTCCGCCTTGCTCAGGCAGGTGCGCAGAGATTCCAAACGTGCAGCCAGTGCATCCGTCAGCATGTTTATCTTCACCAACAAAGCCTCTTCGGTGTCGGCGCAAGATACACTCGGCAACGCCATCCGTTTAGCCACGATAGTTTCCGCCAATTCGCGCCCATAGCGGAGCGCTGCCGGCAGAATATCTTTCTGGGTCATACTCACCATAGTGTGAGCCTCGATATGCAGCACCTTGGCATAGTTCTGCAAATAGATCTCGTACCGCGCCCGCATTTCCGTTTCGGAATAGACGCCGTACTTTTCAAACAGAGCAATATTCTTCGGCAACACATAGCAAGGCAGGCAATCCGCGGTGGTGGGATAATTGCACAGGCCCCGCCGCTTTGCTTCAGCTAACCAAGCTTCGTCATAGCCGTTGCCATTGAATATGATGCGCTTATGGGCCTTGATGACTCGGCGAATCAGGGCACCCAATGCGCCGTTGAAGTCCTCCGCCGCCTCCAACTCGGTGGCAAACTCATCCAATGCCGCCGCCACAGCGGTGTTCAGTACCACGTTGGGTTCGGATACCGGCTGAGAGGATCCCAGCATACGGAACTCAAACTTGTTGCCGGTGAAAGCAAAGGGAGAGGTGCGGTTTCGGTCGGTGGTATCCTTAGGGAAACGGGGCAGGGTGTGAACACCTACCCGCATCTGAACTTTTTCCTTGGCGTCGTAGGCGGTCTCATTCTCCAACGACTCCAAAATGGCGGTCAACTCGTCCCCTAGGAAGATGGATACCACGGCGGGAGGCGCCTCGGCAGCGCCCAAACGGTGGTCGTTGCCGGCAGAAGCGATGGACACCCGCAGCATATCCTGATACTCGTCAACCGCCTTGATAACGGCGCACAGGAATAGCAGGAACTGAGCATTCTCGTGAGGAGTGTCCCCCGGCTCTAACAGGTTCATTCCCGTGTCGGTGGAGAGAGACCAGTTGTTGTGCTTGCCGCTTCCGCTGACACCGGCGAAGGGCTTTTCGTGGAGCAAGCACACCAGATTGTGCCGCTCCGCCACCTTCTTCATCATCTCCATGGTGAGCTGATTATGGTCAGCGGCAATATTGGCCGTAGTGAAGATGGGCGCCATCTCGTGCTGAGAGGGAGCGCCCTCGTTGTGCTCGGTCTTGCACAGAACACCCAGTTTCCACAGTTCCTCGTCCAGATCCCGCATATACGCGGCCACACGGGTCTTAATCGCACCGTAGTAGTGGTCGTGGAGCTCCTGACCCTTAGAGGGACGGGCGCCAAATAGGGTGCGCCCGGTATTGATTAGGTCCTTACGGCGATCATACATCGCCTTGTCAATGAGGAAATACTCCTGTTCAGGTCCCACAGTGGTGCGCACCAGAGATACATCCTCGTTGCCGAAGAGACGGAGCACCCGTAGGGTCTGCTTATTGAGCACTTCCATGGAACGAAGCAGGGGGGTCTTTTTGTCCAGTGCCTCACCGCCATAGGAACAGAAAGCGGTGGGGATGCACAGGGTGCCGTCCTTGATAAAGGCATAGGAGGTGGCATCCCACGCCGTATATCCGCGAGCCTCAAAGGTAGCGCGCAGGCCGCCGGAGGGGAAGGACGAGGCATCGCTCTCACCCTTGATGAGCTCCTTGCCGGAGAACTCCATAATGACCTTGCCGCCGGCGACGGGAGAGATGAAGCTGTCGTGCTTCTCGGCAGTGATACCGGTCATAGGCTGGAACCAGTGGGTGAAATGGGTGGCGCCCTTTTCGATAGCCCAGTCCTTCATGGCACTTGCCACCACGGCGGCCACAGAAGGATCCAGTCGACGGCCATTCTCCACGGTGCGCATCAATGCCTGATACGTGTCCGCAGGCAGGCGATCTTGCATCACTTGGTCGTTAAACACCATACTGCCAAACAATGCGGGAATCTCCTTCATTTTGTATCACTCCTCATCACAAACGGGGTTTAGGAAATAAATCTCCATTATTACCCCATAGTATACCGCTTGTGGCCGCTGTTTGTCAATGGGAAATCGCAAGGATAGGGATTTCCCGAAAAAAGCATTGACAAACCCACAAACCCATACTATAATGAATAGGCTTGTTACGAGCTCATATCGAGATGTAGCGCAGCGGGGCGGCTCCACATACACCCATATTCCCCACCGCCTGCGCCGCCCCCACGAGAATGGGCGAGCCCATTCTCCCCCGCCGGGCGAAATTCTTCGGGCGCGCTTCGTTCGGGCTTTGAGCGCGACCGCCGCCGGTGGCGGATACAGGGAGCGCGAAAAGGCGCCGCGGTCGAAATGCGGCGAAGCGACAGCAAGCAGAACGCATTTCGGGCACCGCAAGAGGATATCTCTACTTGCAAAATCAGCCTCCCTTCCAGCGGGAGATTCTTAAAATACAATTTCATATCGAGATGTAGCGCAGTTTGGTAGCGCGCTTCGTTCGGGACGAAGAGGCCGCAGGTTCGAATCCTGTCATCTCGACCAAAAACAAGGAGTAGGCACCCGCCTACTCCTTGTTTTTTATCTATATCACGGGTTTTTGCCTATTTACTCCGTCATCGTCACACCGGAAAACGTGTTGGTACCCTCAACGATAACAAACTCCTCGGATACGTCCCAAGAGGTTTGCCCACCGCCGAAGCCTTCGTTCATCGGCCTTCCTTGCTCATCGGGGCGTTGAGGCGGTGTCATCCCCTCGGGAGGGGTCATCCCCTCGGGCGGAGTAAAGTCGTCCGAAGAGAACTCCCCCTCCGGCCGTTCGGGGCGATCCTGAGGCACACTCCCGTCAGGGGGGGCAACTCCTTCGGGCGGCTGCGCAGATGCATCTCCTTCCGAAAACATCGGCGGACGTGCTCCGCCCCCTGCCTCAGAACCGCTTTGTCCGACTAATTGCTTATCGTCTATCCACAGACTGTAAGTTCCCGCTGCCAGATCCGATCCGCTGTAAACAAGAATAGAATAAGCATTCTCGGGAGCATAGCCCATCACCGCTTTCCCCTTCTCTTCTTTCAGGGTAACGGTGGCGCCTCCCTTCTGCTCCTCCGCAAACTGAAACACCGCGTAGGTCTGGCCGCCATTTTCAATTCGATCCAACATATGACCGGTGGCGATCACCTCGCCCCCATTAATATGAATGCCCATATCCGAATCGATGCCCGCATCGCCACTGTGGGAGCAAGCTTCCGCGATCACCGTGCCGCCGTTGATGACCAGCCAACCGTTGGAGTCGATGCCATCCCCCTCACCGGTCTCCCCCGTCACCTTGATGCGCAGAGTACCACCATTGATGGCGGTGACCGACACACCGTCCTCATTGGTGTTGATGCCATCGTTGCCGGACAAAATGGTAATATCTCCGCCGTTGATGGTTAAGTGAAGTTCACTGTCCAAGCCCTCGTTGGCGGCGCGAATGGTCAGCTTGCCGTTCCCTTTTTTGCCGCCGTCCACCGTCATCGTCATTTTAGAATAGAAGGCGCCATCGTATTTGTGCAGCTTTTTCGCCTCTTCCACCTGAGTCTCATCTTCATTCAGCACCACGGAGTCCGGCTTGTAAATGCGCGCCACATAGGAGCCGTTGACGGTGTTTTCGGTATGGTCCGCAATCACCACCCGCGCACCGGCGGCAGAGGTGTCCACGTCTTTGCTTGCCGTATCCGTGTCCGCAGATCCGCACTCATATACCCTGTAAAAAATCACGGCAGGCGCCACCTGACAGGTGATGTCCACGCCGCCGAGTATCAGGGTAACCACCGCGTCGGGATCCGCCTCGGCATCGTCCCCCAGATCTACGGCAATCTGCCCGCGGGACAGCCGACCGCTGAGCAAATATGTGCCCGCCTTAGCGATATGCACCACCGTGTGGGCCGCAGCCTTTTCCTGCGTGTGGGCGTCCTTGTCGGTGCCTTCGCCATAGGTGAAATCCTTGCCGGCCTCATAATAGATAATGTCCTTGGCTGTATAGACCGCCGCAGAAGGGTCGGTGCTCACCGTCGCGCCGTCCACCTGAATCCCTTCGTCGCTAAGGCGGATCTCAACCGCCCCTTCCGTCAAGGGAGCATACGATGGACCGCCGCAAGCAGCCAGTGACAGCATCAACATCAAACAAAGAATCCCGCTACATATCCGTTTCATTGTTCATCGCCCTTTCGTTCGCTTTCTTTCCCATAGTATATCAAACAATTGTAAAGGCTGTGTAAACATCGTGTAAACTTTCCCTTTTTCTCACGCTATGTGAAAAGGCACCCACAATCGTGGGTGCCTTTTCTCTTTAATTACGGCAGTTTATACTCGTCCAGAACAACCTTCTCTTCGTAAAAACTCCAGTTATTCAGATCCCAGATATCGTCCTTAACCGTAGCCCAACGGGCAGGCGTATAAGTGTTGCCGTTGTTCTTGGTCACGTCCCAATCGGTGGACATAATGATGAACTGGTCGTGAGCAAACTTCTCGCTATTGTTGATTTCCTTGCCGGTGAAGGGGTTGACCGCATTCTCCACCAAACCATCCAGCGCCAGTGTAGGCACATCCGCGTTTGTCATAAAGTCATCCGAGAAGCCGAAACCTTCAGCGTCAAAATCCTTAACCATCAGCAGGGGCTGGTACATCTCCAGGTCCTTCATCATATCGCCCTCGGTGTGTACCAATTCGGTAGCCTGCTTCACGTCACGGCCATGATCCGCCACCAGGATGATGCGGGTGTTATCGTACACGCCCTGCTCGCGCAAATGGTCAAACCACTTACCCAACTGGATCATAGCCGCCATATTGGTCTGATAATGGCTCATCTGATTGGCGTTCTCCACTTTCAACTCTTTGCCATTCAACACAAAGCGATCCTTGTGGGCTTCGTCGTAAGAGGTATTATCCACGTTGACAGCGGGCACGTAATCCGGCTCCTGCAACAGCATAGGCTCGTGGGTCAGGTCGCTGGACATAAACACGTAAGCACCGGCGCCCTCCTCCGTAACTTTGGTCATATTGGAGAGACTGGACAATACGTTGTAAGGGTTCATAAAGTTAGCGCTCAAGCCGGTGGCCACCGACATACCGTTGGTCTTCTGGGTGCCGTAGACCGGTTTCTCTGTCTTTTCCGCCACCTGGTTGTACTGACCCTCATTGTAGATGGTGGGCTGCAATGCCAGCGGCATCACCTTCATCAGGCCGAAGCAGAAGAAGTTGCGTCGATTGTTGTCAATGACGCTCTGCTTGTAGGAAGGGTCATCAAACTTACCCTTGGCGATACCCGCAGTGGTATTGGCGATACCGTCAAACACCGACAAATCGGGGATCCATTGATAGCCGGTGTAAACCGGATCCACCAGTGACACGTTGTAGCCGGCATTAGAGAATACAGTGGGCAGTAGTTTATGCGCTTCATTGTGCTTGTCTACCAGCTTCTCATCGCCCCGCTTATTCATCTCCACCGGCGTATACTCGTAACCACCCAGCAGAGAGGGGGTGCCAAAATTGGTGTAACCGCCGAAGGAAATGGTGTTGGAGTAATGTGTAAAGCCGTCAAATTTATCTTTCAGTTCCGGCTTTTCGTTGAAGATATAGGGAACGTAGGTGCCCATAGCGCGGTCCAGCATGATGACGACCACGTTCTTCTCCGATTTGCTCAGGGTGAAATCCGGCACGCGGTCGGTGGAAGCATTGATCTGAGCGGTCAGCTCGCCCACCGACTTAGTGGTGGTGGCAACGTTCAAACCGGACATTCCGGTCACGGCAATAATGGCGGTCGCCAACACCAGCGTCGCTACCTTCTTCCATTTAACGATGATCAACAGCATCATCGCCGCCACCGCCAACACGATTGCCACATTCATGAAGGTTTCGCCGGCGGTAAACAACAGACCGTTATCGTATTTCAAATTGGAAGAAATGACGCCCAAATCGGTGCCAAAGAACATGTAGTTGACCATGGTCACGCCGCTGAGAATCCACACCAGACGCTCAAAGACCACCTTTCCGGCGGGAGCAGCCAGCCAATAGAACACACCCATCCACACCATAAAGAAGCCTACAGACAGGCTCAAAGCACTGACAATGTACCACAAAGGGTGGTGGAAATAGGTGATATCCACATACTCCTGAGGAGAGGCCGCCACGAAAGCGGAGGGAATCAGCAGGCCCACCAGCACCGTCAGGAACAGGCAGCCCAACACAAAGATTTTGCGGTTGGGCTGGGGCGCGGGGCGCTGACGACGGTCAGGCAACTTGCTCTGAACAAGGGGTAACAGCAGAGGGATCTGCAACGCCACGCCCAATGCCACCAGGAACAGAGTGCGCTTCAAGTGGGGTGTATCGTACACCACGCTCAACACCAAGAACCCAATGCCAATAATGGAAGTGAGAATGCGTAGTACTTTCTGGGGGTTTTTCAGCTTATAGAAAATGGTCTTGACCAAAGAGAACACGTTGTTGAGCGTCCAATAGAACACCAAGCAGGCGGGAGAGGTGTACAGGAACACCAGGAAGAAGCCTGCCATACCGTACAACTGGATCTTGGTCTTGAGAGGAAAGCCTTTCAAATACAGAGCGCTGGAGACCACATTCACCGCCGTCATCAAAATGGGCAGCAGGTTAATGGATAAACCGCCGATGGTGATGAGTCCGTCGGGTGCACCCAAGTCCTGAATAGGGCCGAAGGAGACGCCGTTAAGAATATCCAGATGGGACAGGAACTGGTATGCGGCCATAAAGAAGGGAATCTCCAACAACAGAGATACCGAACCGTTGAGCGCCTGCGTGGGTTTATAATTGTTCTGCCGATAATAAGTCTGCAGAATCATCATACGCTCGTCACCGGTGAAGGTCTTCTTAATGTGAGCCACGCCGTCCCGCAACTTGTTGTCAATATCCCGCGCGGCCTCCTGCATAGCATCGGCACGGCGATACAACGGCAACACCAAAATGTTCATCACCAAGCTCAACACAATAATGCACAGACCGGGATGATCGATAAAACGACCGGCCAGATCGAAAATGATCTCAAAGAGCAGTTTCAGCGGCCCGATGAGCGCGTTTCCGAGAATCTCGAAAAAGGTCATTTTACTTCTCCTCCTTTGCCGTTAATTCTTCGTATTTGCTGAGCAGGTAATCCACGGCGCGCACCGCGCCTTCGCCTGCATGCTCCCAGGTCTCCGCTTTGACCTGACGACGGCCCTCCGCGTACTGCGGATCGGTGAGGCAGGTATCAATGACCTCTTTCAGGTTGTCCATATTCTCTTCCGTCAGCTGGCAACCCAACCGAGGCAGAGCAGTAGTGGTCCACAGAGGCGTTTTGAGCCACCAGGCATCATACAGACTTACATCAAACTGCGGATCGGTGTAGATGACCGGCTTGTCGTAAATCAGGGTGAAATCAAAGATAACACCGGAGAAGTCGGAAATCAGAATATCTGAGCGGCGCAATACGTCAAAGTTATCGGTGTCACGGTTCCACTCCAACTGTTCCGAGTCGGGATACTGCTTCATCAGCTTCTCAATCATTTCGGTCTCGGACTTGAAACTCTGGGGATGGGGACGCACGATAACGTGATAACCGGTTTTCAGCAATACGTCCAGAATGCGACCGCCGTACACACTGAAAATAGCGCTCTGACCCCAAGAAGGTGCCAGCAACACCGTGCGGGGATGATCGGGAGCGGGACCCTCCCGCTCCAGGCGGGCCGCCATCTCATCCATATAGGGAATACCGATCTTAACCAGTTCCTTAGGGGGCAACTCGCGCATGGCTTCCAGGTTACGGATATCCTGCGCCTGATACTCACCCGACAGCAGAATAGCATCGTAATAATCGATGCCAAACATACGATACAGAGTGATCTCGCTGGCCGCGTGAGGCACGTGGACATAATACTGTACGTCGCGGGAACGCTTCCACTGGTACACATCCAAACCGGGGGTGGTAGAGATTACCACCGAAGCATTCATAAAGTTCAGTTTGGCAAAAGCTTTATTGTCCTTGCCCACAAACTCTGCCTTAATGTGGGGGTAGGTATTCTGTAAAGCCGGATCGTCCTCGGAAGCAGTCAGATACACCACGTCGGTCCCCCGCTTGTCCATCTCACGGCAAATGGGCTCGAATACAGTCCAATATCGCTTGTCATCCGAGAAGATGACAAAAGGAATCTTCTTAAAGTTTTCCTCCACCTTGCCACCGCTGAGACGGAAGCGCAATTTAATAAACAGCATCCGCAGAGAATACAGACCTGCTCCGATCACGCCGATCAGGATGGTGAACAGCATACTGCCCGTGCCGGGATCGATATACATCCGTAACATAGGATCACCTCTACTAGTATTAGCCCTCTCAAAAGGCCGAACATTTACACTTTATCATAGCATAAATGCTCGAAAAATGCAACTACATATTCTTGCCACAAAAAAGGAAGGCGCGGAATCTTCCGCGCCTTCACTTTTTAGGTTTTGTTTAATTCTCCTTCTTAAAGATCACCTTAAAGTCTGCCGCCGCGAATACGCCGCATACCAGCACCACCAGCGCGCAGGCGATGGTCAGGCCGCTGGGCAACTGGAATGCGCCCTGCACCGCAGAGAGAATGGTGCTGAACACCAGCGCCCAGGCAGTGTAAGTCACGTTCAGGCCCATCGCCTTGGAGGCGCCGATCTGCGCAATAGCCTTGTAATAGAACAGATAGGAAACCGTAGCAAACAGTCCGGCAATGGCGATGGTGGGAATAAGCCATCCGGTGTTCACAAACAGACTGCCGGCAAACTTCCAGCTTTCCAGAGGGCCACCCACAAAGCAACCCAGAATGGGCAACACAATGACACCATAGGTCAGCGCCGAAGTGGTCTGACGAATCTGCAAAGCGTACTCATCGGTAACTTCGGGGTCGGTCAAGCACTTAGCCAAAATGACCGCCTCAATACCCCAACCAAAGGAGCACATGGCCGCACCCAGAATACCCAGCAGGAAGTTGGAGATGTTCAGGTCGGGAGAATAGCTCAGGCCATACACACCCAGCAAGGTGATGACCAAGAAGATCCACTGATACCACTTCATCTTCTCCTTCAAGAAGAAGTAGGCGAGCACCGCACCAATGGCGGGGAACACAGCACTGGCAATAGCGCCGACGGAAGCGCCCATGTAGTTGACGCACATCACGTAACCGGTCATACCGATGGGGCCGCCGATAACCGCCGCCAGCACCACCCACTTACCGCTCTTGGTGCAGAAAGCGCGCCACACGTTTTTCAGCTGACCACGCACACCGTTGTACAGCGTGGCGAAGATAGCCGAACACGCATCGTGCAGGAAGGTGCTGACAAAAGGAGCCAAGAAGATGGCTTGTTCGTTGGTGAAGAAGGGGCTCATGGCCAAAGCAATGCCCAGCACCACCGTCTCAATAGCCCAAGTAATACCTGCAATAATACCAGCAAACATAATTATTTTCCTCCTTACAGTTTGTTATAGGCTTCTACAAAGCCTTTGAGTCGAGTATAGCGTTCCAGCGCCCAATCCTCCATAGGCTGACCGTCGTAGGGCACGCGGGTCTTGGCCCACAGTGTCCACAGGAAGTCCACGTAGATCTTGCTGGCCAGAAAATGCTTCTCGTCCGCCACGGTGGGCTCTCGATCCAGATACGCACTGAGCAGCAGGCGGTCGCTCTCGGCATCGAAGCAGGCCTCGATGGACACGTCTGCCACATCCCACATACCGTCATTCATACCGGCATACTCCCAGTCGATGAGGTACATACGGTCGTCACCCACCACCCAATTCTCACACAAGGCGTCGTTGTGGCAGGGCACTTTTTTGATCTCGGAGGAAGCATCCACCTCCGCCTTGATGCGCATGACCTCTGCCTTCATAGCGGCATAGTCTTCGTACATAGGCACGTTATTGTCGTTGATGATCTTCTCATAGCCGGCGGCCATATCGAACACCTCAAAGGAGACGCCGGTATCTACGCCACAGGAATGCATCTTGCGGAAAATGTCCGCCATCTGCCGAATGCGCAGAGGATCTTTGAGAGTGTCTGCGGACATAGTGACCGCATTCTTGATATAACGGGTGATCTTGGAGCCATCCTCGCCAAAATACAGCATCTCGGCATCCACGCCCAGATCGCAGGCCAGCTTGGTGCTGGCCATCTCGTCCTTGCGAACGATGAGCTCCTCGGTGCCTTCACCGGGGATACGTGCCACGTACTCGGCACCATCCTCCATCGTCACTTTATAGGTATGGTTGGTCAGCCCCCCCATACGGGTTAGGTCGGCATAGGCGTCCGTACCCAGCACCTGTTTGAGCAAGGCTTGTACTTTGGGAATGTCTTCTTTGATGATCTCTCTTGCCATGATTCGTCCTCCTTATTTCTTTCTCACTTCTTTATCGTCATAGGCATAGGCGTAAGTCTCGCCGTTGTAAACAAAGGTAAAGCCCGCCGCTGCGTTGGTGCTATCCTTATAGGCGGTCAATCGGCTCAGATCCCGCTCCGCGCACCCGAAACCGGCGCAGATCCCCTTGAGAATCGGGGAACGGGTGTCGTCCACGTAGGTGGTGTCGAATTCCCGCAGTTCATCCAGCGTGTCAAACTCAAACACCACATCGTCCTCATATTTGCGAATGTACATAGTCAATTGAGGCAAATGGTTAATATAAATGCTTTCCCACAGCAGTTCCGCCGTTTCAGGACGGTCGTACTCTGCCTCTAAGATGGACAGGAAAGTACGGGAGAAAGTCTCGTCCCAGAAAGTATGGCCCAGCATATACCAAGCGTTCTCGCCGCCAATCCTCACCTGCCGAATGATCCCGTTATCGTCACAGTCCATACACCATTCCTTGGTGGGACCATCCGCATATACCGCCGAATAATAACACTCGGACACTTCGCTTTCGAAAGGGTTCTCGGAGAAATAGTTGTCCGCCGAGCAAATGTAACTGTTTTTGAGGATGTGCCGCACCGCGTGGATGCTGGCGTTGTTGTTGCGAGTCAGATAGTCGGGGTTGTGAACAAGATGCACCCCGCACTTCTCCTCCAAATAGGCGAACATTTCCGCTTTGTAGCCGGTGACGATATACACCTCCGGCACACCCGCCTCTTTGAGCTGACGGATCTGCCGCTCAATAAGCACTTCACCCTTAACAGGAATAAGCGCTTTGGGTATTTCATAGGACAGGGGGGCAAATCGACTGGATGTGCCCGCCGCCATAATAATGGCATTATCTACTTTCGGCATAATTCTTTCTCCTTTATCTGTTCCAGCTCCTTGTGAGCCAAACGGGCATACTCTTTTGCATAGCGATACTGACGCAGGGAATACTCACCGAATTCCGCGCCCTCCTGCTGCTGGTACTCGCACCAATTGCTCCATAGCAAACCGCCTGCGGCTATGTAACAGTACAGTTTTATTCGCGTTTCTCGGTTACAGCCCTCGGGGAAATAAGCCTCAATGGTCTGCTCTACTTGCTGTCGATCGTACAACGCATACAAGCAGAACATCGCCACGTCCAAATGAGGATCCTGCATAGCCGCGTATTCCCAGTCGATGAGACGAACCTCCCCCTCATCGGTAATGAGGAAGTTGTCCGACACCGGATCAATGTGAGTAAGGGTCCACTCCTTGGGGCAATTCTCTATATATGGACGCAAAGCCAGCACCTGTTCTTCTGTCTGCTCGTAATCCGCATACACTGAGAAGGCGCCTTGGCGCAGTCCCTCAAATCGCCGAATTTCCGCAAACAGATCAAAAGTGTGCGGCACACTGCGCCCTTTCTTATGCAATCGGCGCAACAACGCCATACATTCTCTAACGTCTTCTTCACGTTGAATGTCGCAGATGCGATTGTGCACAATATAGGGCGTGATCTTGATTCCCGTATCAGGATCAAAGGCGATTACCGTATCCGCGCTAACCTCCCCGACCAACGCCCGATACACCGACTCTTCTCCCCTACGATTGGGAGCGGTTTTTGCCTCGAGCCGAGGAAACCGTGCCACATATCTCTTTGCTCTACACACAAATACATAAGTGCGGTTGTTGACACCGTTTTTGATGGGAGTCACCTGTGTGATCTCCTCTGGAGATACCTGCATCATCTCCGCCAAAATGGCGATACGCCTTTTGGAAAAATGACGAAAATGCAGTTCTTCCCGATCGTGAGCCTCGATGACCTGCTCTGCCGAAACGACCCGCGCTTCGGTCAGGAACTTGTCACCCTCGTAGAGAGCAGCCTCCCAAAAGGCACCCTCATAGCGGCGGTCACCCGCCATCTCGGAAAGGCGCGTCCTCACAACCGAGGCTTCGGCGGGCATCAGATAACCTACACCAACCATTGCGTTCCCCTCAGCTCCGGCAGATACCACCGCCAACTCCTGCTTGCGGTTGACCCGCACGGAACTAACCGCGGTCATACGGTCTGCTACCATATACCAAGAGTACAACTCGCGCCGGCGAAAAGGATTCTCCTGAAACCACAAATCAGCGGGAACCACGTACGCATTATCCAATCGATGCGCAACCATCGCCATAGAACTTAGATTGTGCCGATGAGCATAGTGAGGATTAACCGTCAGGGAAACGCCAAAACGATCGATGAGATATTCAAACCGCTCTTTCTGAAATCCGATCACCACACAGATGTCGGTAATTCCTACCTCCTGCAATTGGCGAATTAAGCGTTCAATAAGCGGCTCCCCCTCCACTTTAAGCAAAGCACGGGGCGTTCGATCAAACACAGGCGCCGCATTGGCGCCGGCTGCCAGCAACACCGCCCGACAGGGAGCACTCGCCGCCAATAAATCAAGACTTTTCTGCGTAAGGCGCATCTTGGTATCAACATAATTCTCGAATAATAAGTGTTTAACAGCGGCATTCACAGCTCCCAAAGAACAATCGCATCGGGTCGCCAACTCCCGCTGACTGTCGTAGCCTTGTTCCGCCAGTGCCAGCAACACGTCTTTTTCTCGTATGTTCACGAAATCAACTCACCTCTCGTTTAGTGAACAAAAAGTATTATATCACAATGTTGTGATTTGTCAAGGTTAATTATACGGACAGTAAAAAAGAACAGGCAATCCTCGAAGAGAATTGCCTGTTCTGCGACGTTTAGATTAAGAGAATTCAGTCATAATGCGCTTGATGTTCACATCGATCGCAGACTTCCACTTGCTGATGTTGGTCTGGATACCGGACATACCGGCCTGGAACACATCAAAGCTGAAATCCCACTCGCTGTACTCGCCGCCGTACTCCACAACGCCCTGACAGATGTCCATAACCTTGGGCATATCCCACAGCTCAGCAGTCAAACTCTGAATCTCGTTGTAGGGATAGTTGGCGGGCTGCTCATCCACATCGTCCGCATCCTTGTAGGTGTCATTGCTGACCCAGTACACGTAAGCAGCCAGACCCATATCGGGGTTACGGGAACCCAAGGGAATGCAGGCAGCACGGGTGGAAGAGATAGCCACGGGAGAGATGTCGGGGCTGCAAGGAGCGGGAACGATGCCCCAGTCATCCTTGGTGGTGCCGCCGATGGGGAGAGACGTACCGGTCATCCAGTTCATACCCACCATCATCACACTCTTGCCGGTAGCAAAGTTCGTGTCTGCGCCGGCCAGGCCGGTGGTCACCTCGCCTTCACCCTTGGCGGTGGACTTTGTGGTCACCTTGCCGTCACCCTTAGTGGTGGTCTTGTCTTCCTTTGTGACAGTTTTATCCGCCTCGGTGGTTGTGTCATCCGATACATCGGCAGACTCGTCAGCGGACTCATATACGGACACATCGGCAGACTCGTCGGTAGACTCATCAACAGACTCATCGACAGAGGTGTCGGTGCTGTCGTCCGGCTCGACGAGGTTCTCATCCACACTGTTGCTCTCTATCTGTGCAGAGGTTTCCGCCACTGCGGACAGAGGGGTGAGCATTCCCACCAACAGAGTTACGACACAAAGCAGTGCCAAGCCGATTCCGCCGTGCTTACGCGTAGTTTCGCTTCCCTTCTTGCTATAAAATCAAGATCTTCTTCATTATAGCAAGTTTATCCTCAATCCGTCAATGTTTTATATTGCGCTGTTTTATAAAAATCATAACCACCGGCCGTGCCGGTGGTTTGCACAGCCCCCTTAGGGCATAATGCCGGCTGGGCCTATAGGCCCGCCGAAAGGTTTGCCAACCGCAACTCTTTCACCGGCTGCCCCTAAAGGGGCCGTGTTTTAGCCTT
>JAZNJO010000012.1:0-4645 GCA_045578085.1 Acutalibacteraceae bacterium
TGAGGACCTGTTCGGCCGCAAGAAGATCGCGGTGTCCGGCGTGGCGCTGGACGCCTTTGTGGCCAAGAGCGTGGCGCTGACCGACGTGTCCGGCGATACTGCCTCCGCCTTTACTTACGACGGCACCAATTTGGAGACCCCCTATGCCTCTGTGGTGTTCGACGAGAACGGTTATATCGCCTCCTTTATTGATAAGCAGTCCGGTCGCCAGCTGCGCCGTGAGGGTGCTGCTCCTTTGGGCACCTTCTATATGGGCGAGGACATCCCCGAGTATTGGGACAACTGGGACGTGGAATACGACCAGAAGTTCAAGATGCGTCCCCAGACCAATCTGTTGGAGCGCAAGCTGGTGAGCGAGGGCGCGGTGGAACTGCGTATCCGCTCCACCTACAAGATCGGCACCCACTCCACGATCGACGTGGATACCGTCTTCTATGCGGATATGCCCCGCGTGGATTTCCACGCCAAGGTGGATTGGAAGGATAAGCAGCATCTGCTGAAAGTCAGCTTTGACGTGGACGTGCTGACCACCAAGGCCAAGCACGAGATCCAGTTCGGTCACATCGACCGTCCCACCACCGAGAACGACAAGGTGGAGACCGCCCGCTTCGAGGTGTGCAACCTGAAATGGACCGACGTGTCCGAGAGCCGCTTCGGCGTGGCGCTGCTCAACGACTGTAAGTACGGCATCTCGGTGCGCGGCTCGGATATGCGTTTGTCCCTGCACCGCGGTGGTTGCCATCCCGATCCTGCCGGTGACTTCGGCGTTCACGAAATGACGTACAGCCTGTTGCCCCACTGCGGCGACTTCTCCGTGCAGAACGTGGTGTATCCCGCCTATGAGCTGAACCTGCCGGTCATCGCAGCCGAGGGTGCCCTCACCAAGGCGCTGGCCGCTCCCGTGCTGGTGGAGGCGGACAACGTCATCGTGGAGGCGGTCAAGCCTGCCGAAGACATTGATGGGGCCTACGTGGTTCGTGTGTACGAGGCAGAGCGCGCCCGCACCGTCACCAACCTGACCTTCCCTGCGGACGTGAAGAAGGTGCAGGAGTCCAATATGTTGGAAGAAGCCTTTGCGGACGTGGTGCTGACCAACGGTGTCGCTTCGGTCACCTTCAAGCCCTTTGAGGTCAAGACCTTCATCTGCTATCGCTGATTTTGATTCCCGCCCGTGTGCCCTGTGCACACGGGCGGTTTTTCGTATATCAATATAGAACAGATTAAGTCAACAATAGGGTAGAAAAAGTCAATTTATTGTGGTACAGTGATAAGCGAACAACTCTTGCAAAGGAGCGATGACAGTGAAACAGACCGAATGGCGGCGATGGATGAGTGTCGCGCTGGCGGCGGTGCTGCTGCTGGCGGCGTTGCCTCTGAATGCCGTAGGACAGAGCGTGTTCCCGTGGGAGCAGGAGGACAACGGCGTTGAGAAGATCCTGCAACGGGACGGCTATCTGGAAGGCATTTGGTTCCCTTGGTTTAATCACGTGAACTTGGGTCACGGCCTAACCTCCAACGAGGTGATGGTGAAATACGTGGGAAACGCCTGGTCCACGGTGGGTCTGGATGACTACGGCCCCGAAAACATCTATCAGCAAATCTACAATCTAAAAGCCTTGGGATTCAACATTCTGGGCTATGAGGGCTCTATATACGCTGAGGGCGTGGTGTTGGACGAGTACGGTGATGTACTGGGCATCAAGGAGGAATATCTCTACAACGTGCGGCGGTTCTTGGATATCTGTCGGGCGGTGGAGATGCCGGTGCTGTGGACGGTGTGCTGCCACAGCACCTCGGTCAACGATTACTATGAATTCGGCAAGATGGCGTGGGACGTGATGACCCGCTATTATGCCGACCCTGTGGTGGCCGATCACTACGCCGAGCGGTTTGTGGCGCCTCTGTGTAAGGTGCTGACAGAATACCCTGACGTGGTGGTGATGGTAGCCGCCACCGTGGAGGCGGAGAACGAGATCAACGACAGCGCCATCGGTGACAACTTTGGGGGCCGCGAGTTGTACGGTGTCACCCAAGAGGATATGCTGTACTTCATCAAGCAGGTCAACGATACGGTGGCGGAGCATCTGCCCAACGCCACCCGCACCATCGGCTCTCAGTTGGGGAATATGTCTATTTACAGGGGCATCGACTTTGATATGCTGGGTGACCAGAACTACAACTATGCCGGTAACAGTTCTACGCCAGAAAGCTTTATGCCCTCTGTGCCCACCTTTGTGTCCGAGTTCGGACTGGGCTTTGAGAGAAACTACGAGGATACCACCTTTACGAATCTGCAACTGAAATTCCGCGATAATTTTCGTCGGGACGGGCATAAGGGTTGGGTGATGTGGTGCTGGTCCACCGATCGAGATCAGCCGGGCAGTACGTACAGCTTGCTTCGCTCCGGCGGCGGAGTGACGGATTTTCGCGCCACCGCCTATGACCTGCATTATTACATAGAGGACTATCGGGCGGCGCATCGGGGGAAGACTGTGGACCTGGATGTGCCCGTAATGTTCTGCAATACCACCGCCCGCAAGGTGGAGTGGATCGCCCCCCGACAGGCGGTATCTATGGACTTGGAGCGGTCGGACGACGGCGGCGAGACCTGGATGGCGCTGCTCAGCGGAGTGGATCCCGCCGACTACGTGGATCGGGGCAAAGGCATCTATACCGACCCCACCGCCAAAGGAGAGCGCACCGTCTATCGGGTGACGGTACGGGATGCCGCGGGGCGCACCGCCGTGTCCGCCCCCTCCGACGAGGCGGGATGCATGGACGATTTCGGCGCTGTGTACGAGGGGGAGAGCGCCCCTGCCTTTGACTGGGGTCCCATGCCCTTCGATCTGCCTTTTGTATCTTCCACCAACCCCATAGTGCTCAACACGGTGGGGGAGGTGAACAACCGCCCGGTTGAGGGTGCTAACCTGCTGGTTAACGGCAGCTTTGAGGATGAAAAGGGTAGCATGTGGACGCAAGACGGCTTTTTGGGTGACGGCGTGTCGGTGGTGACCGATCCCACCGCACCCGACGGGGATAAGGTCTTGTATTTTGATTCCTCCGCCACCGAAGAGGCTGCCTGGCATGTTGCGTGGGTGGATGTGGAGCCCAACACCCTGTACGTTTTCTCCGCTTGGCTCAAAGGGGCGTATTTGTCGGCGGATAACCGAGGTTATGCTTCCTTTGGTGTGGTCGACCCCGAGACGGGTCGCTTCGCACCCTTCGCTCCCCAAGGACAGAAACCCTACTACACCCAAGAGAAACAGCTGGTGCCCAATTCGTGGGATGAGGAGTGGCATCTGCGCTCCGTATCCTTCAACAGTGGCAACCGTACCCGCGTGGGCATCGCCCTGTACGGTTGTGCCAGCCGTATGTGGGTGGATGACGTGGCTCTTTATCGGAACGGTGAGGGTATCAAATACGTGAGTGAGAATATGTCCGGTGCCATCAGCTTTGGCTTTGATGCGGAGCACAGCGGTTGTGATCCGCAGGACAGTGTCACCGAAAACGTGCGCTTTGACGAGGCAGATTCCGACTTCTGGCAGACGGGCAGCGGCTGGAAAAACGGCTTTATGTCCATTACCGACGAGCGGCTGGGCTACGGTCCCTCCCTTTGCTATACGGCTTCGGAGGATCCCCTCGGTATCCATTACATCAAATGGGTGGAGGTAGAGCCCTACACGAATTATTCCTTCTCGGCTTTGATGAAAGTGTTGGAGGACGGCGAAGGTTGTCTGGCACTCATCAACGGTAAAAAGCGGGATTGTGTGTCTTTTATCGAGTTTGATTTTAATCGAGAAGTGTATGGGGAGGATTGGTTTCCCATTCTTTTGGAGTTTAACACCGATGTCTTCTCCACCATCGGCATCGCGGTGGTGGATAAAGGTGGTAGGGCGCTGTTCGATAATCTGCGGCTGTTCAAGACTGTTGACGGTAAGGACGTGGAAGATCCCTATTTGGATGATAGAAACGGCTGGGTCAAGGAAGACGGCGGCTGGGCCTTCTATGACAACGGAGTGAAGGTCACCAATAAGTGGGTGAAGGACAGCCACGGCTGGTGCTACCTGAACGGCAGCGGCTCCATGACCAAGAATGCTTGGGTCAAGGACGGCGGCAAGTGGTACTTCTTGGATGCTGAGGGCTATATGGTCACCAATGCTTGGAAGAAGGATTCCAAGGGTTGGGTGTACGTAGGCTCCAATGGCGCTATGCTGACCAACGCCTGGTGCAAGGATTCTCAGGGCTGGTGCTACGTGGGCGCGGACGGCTACGCGGTCACCAACTGCTGGAAGAAGGATTCTGTTGGCTGGATCTGGCTGAATGCCAGCGGTTCTATGACCAAGAACACTTGGATCAAGGATGGCGGCAAGTGGTACTTCTTGGATGCTGAGGGTTACATGGTCACCAATGCTTGGAAGAAGGATTCCAAGGGTTGGGTGTACGTGGGCTCTGACGGTGCCATGAAGACCAACGCTTGGGTCAAGGATTCCAAGGGCTGGTGCTACGTGGGCTCTGACGGTTACGCAGTGACCGAGTGCTGGAAGAAGGATTCCATCGGCTGGATCTATCTGGACAAGAACGGCTCCATGACCAAGAATGCTTGGGTCAAGGATGGCGGCAAGTGGTACTATCTGGACGGCAATGG
>JAZNJO010000013.1:0-5332 GCA_045578085.1 Acutalibacteraceae bacterium
GGGTATCGAGATGTTCCGTAAGATGCTGGATTACGCTGAGGCCGGCGATAACATCGGCGCCCTGCTGCGTGGTGTTTCCCGTGACGAGATCGAGCGTGGCCAGGTTCTGTGTAAGGTTGGTTCCGTGGACCCCCACACCAAGTTCCATGCCAACGTCTACGTCCTGTCCAAGGACGAGGGCGGCCGTCACACCCCCTTCTTCAACAACTATCGTCCCCAGTTCTACTTCCGTACCACCGACGTTACCGGCGTCATCAACCTGCCCGAGGGCGTTGAGATGTGCATGCCCGGCGATAACGTGGAGATGGATGTTGAGCTGATCACCCCCATCGCTATTGAAGAGGGTCTGCGTTTCGCTATCCGTGAGGGTGGCCGTACCGTGGGTTCCGGCGTTGTTTCCAAGATCAACGGCTAATTCGTAACTGAATTAATCACTTGATTACCGAGTGGCTCACCCTTTGGGTGAGCCACTTTTCTTGTAAACGAAAACCACGCGATAGTCGCGTGGTTGGATAAAGCTTTAGCGATGAAAAAGCCCGCCGCAGCGGGGCAGGCCCCCCTTGTGTAAAGGGGGCTGTCTGCCGATAGGCTGACTGGGGGATTGTTATGATAAAATGAAGTTTGCAGGCACATACAACAACCACTCCGACCTCGTCGACTACGCCTTTTCGGCCACCTCCCTTTACACAAGGGAGGCTTTATTAGGCGTTACTCTTAACCCATTTATGGGTAGCTAGTAATTAATGCGTGGCTGGCAGGCCAATAAAAAGCGCACTTGTGCGCAGCCAGTAGTATTAGGGCTATGCCCGAAAATGAAATACCCCCCGCTATGCGGGGGGATATTTATTATTGCGGATGCTTGCATTTTCCACAACAGCGGCTTCTTTTGTGGACGATTTTTCTGCAAAATTGTGGAAAGTAAAAAACCTTTACATTATAGAGAAAAAGGCTTGACATAAGCGGGTTTATCGTGTATAATATGTGTAAAGATATTTACTTTACATTACCGAGGAACGGAGGCGTACGGATGGGCAAGAATTTGGAGATTTCTCTGTTGCTGGATTTCTATGGAGAAATGCTGACCGACAAGCAGCGGGATATGGTTGATTATTACTACAACGATGACCTTTCTTTGTCCGAAATTGCGGAGAACGAAGGAATCACCCGACAGGGTGTGCGTGACTCCATCAAGCGCGCCGAGGCACAGATGCTGGAGATGGAAGATCGGCTGGGTCTGGCCCGCCGTTTCCGTAAGATCAGCATCGATATTCAAGAGATCTACGATCTGGCACAGACCATTCGCCAATACAGCGAGTTCCCCGGTTGTCCCCGCGAGGTCACCGAGAGTGCGGCTCGCATTATGGTGTTGGCCAGTATGCTGGAAAAGGCAGAATAAGCCGATTTATCCAAAAACAGAAAGGCAGGTGACGCATTATGGCATTTGAAGGACTCAGCGAAAAGCTGGCCGCTTCTTTTAAGAAGTTACGCAATCGCGGTAAGCTTTCCGAAGCGGACGTAAAGGACGCCATGCGCGAGGTGCGTCTGGCCTTACTGGAAGCGGATGTTAACTACAAAGTGGCCAAGGACTTCACCAACAAAGTAGTGGAGGAGGCGGTCGGCGCCAAGGTGATGGAGAGCCTGACTCCCGCTCAGATGGTTATTAAGATCGTTAATGATCAGTTAACCCAGCTGATGGGTGGCGAGGCAGCCCCCTTGGCCAAAGCGAATAAACCTCCGTGCATCATCCTGATGTGCGGTTTGCAGGGCTCCGGTAAGACCACTCACAGCGGTAAGTTGGCCAAGATGCTGAAAAAGCAGGGCCACCGTCCCTTGCTGGTAGCTTGTGATATCTATCGTCCCGCCGCTATTGATCAGTTGTGTGTGGTGGCAGAGCGTGCCGGTGTGCCGGTGTTCCAGATGGGCACAGAGAACCCAGTCAAGATTGCCAAAGCGGCGGTGGCACATGCCAAGGATCACGGAAACGACTATGTGATTCTGGATACAGCCGGTCGACTGCACATTGACGAGCAGTTGATGGATGAGCTCAAAAACATCCGCTCCCAGTTAGAACCTGCCGAGATCTTGTTGGTGGTGGACGCTATGACCGGTCAGGATGCGGTGAATGTGGCCTCCTCTTTTGACGAGGCGCTGGGCATCTCCGGTGTAATCCTTACCAAGTTGGATGGCGATACCCGTGGCGGTGCGGCGTTATCGGTTCGGGCCGTTACCGGCAAGCCGATCAAGTTCGCCGGCATGGGAGAAAAACTGGACGATCTGGAGATTTTCCATCCCGAACGGATGGCATCCCGTATTCTGGGCATGGGTGACGTGATGTCCCTCATCGAGAAGGCGGAGCAGCAGATTGACGAGAAGCAAGCCGAAGAGCTGGCTCGCAAGCTTCAAGAGGATAAGTTTGATTTGAGCGATATGCTGGACCAGTTCCGTCAGATCCAGAAGATGGGCGACCTTAAGAGTATGTTGGGTATGATCCCCGGTATGGGCAAACAGCTCAAGGACGTGGACATCGATCCTCGCCAGTTTACCCGTTTGGAGGCTATCATCCTTTCGATGACGCCGGCGGAGCGGGCCAAGCCCGATCTCATCAATCCCTCCCGCAAGCGCCGTATTGCGGCGGGTTGCGGACAGCGGGTAGAGGATGTCAACCGTCTGCTTAAACAGTATCGCACCATGAAAGATATGATGAAACAGCTCAAGAAAATGAGTAAAAAGGGTGGCCGTATGCACGGCATGCCCAACCTGCCGGGTATGCCCGGTATGGGTGGTATGATGCCCCCTATGGGCGGCCGCCGCAAGTTTTGAATTCACTCCATACCATTATGGATGAAGATAAATACAATGTAAAATAATTTTTGGAGGTAATTTATTATGGCAGTTAAGATTCGTCTGCGCCGCACCGGCGCCAAGAAGGCCCCTTCCTATCGTGTTGTGGTGGCGGATTCCCGCTATCCCCGTGACGGTCGCTTTATCGAGGAGTTGGGTTATTACAACCCCCTGACCGAGCCCGCCACCGTGAAGATCGATCTGGAGAAAGCTAAGAACTGGATCGCCAATGGCGCTCAGCCCACCGATACCGTTAAGGTTCTTCTGAAGAAGGCCGGTCTGGAATAATCCACCCGATACACATATCAGGAGGAGACAGATGAAAGAGCTTCTTATCACCATCGCCCAAGGGCTGGTGGAGGATCCTTCTGCGGTGATTGTTGAGCAGGACGAGCCTATGGAGGACGGCACGATGGTATTCCATCTGCACGTTGCTCCCGACGATATGGGCCGCGTCATTGGCAAGCAAGGTCGTATTGCTAAGGCGATGCGCACCGTGATGCGTGCCGCCGCTACCCGTCAGGATGCTAAGGTCGCCGTAGAGATTGACTAAGAGTTTATGAAACAGAGGCAGGCCGCAGGGTTTGCCTCTGTTTTACTAGGGAGGGTATAGCTATGCCGCAAAAGCCGTTTTTAGAGGCCGGTCAGATTGTGGGTACTCATGGTGTGCGGGGTGAGGTACGGGTGCAGCCCTGGTGTGATTCGCCCCAGCAGTTTGCTACCTTCAAGCGGTTGTTCTGGGATGCCGAAGGTAAACAGCCTGTAAAATTGCGCTCCCGTCCGCACAAGAACATCGCTCTGGCACTGCTGGAAGGGGTGAACACCGTGGAGGCGGCGCAGGTGCTGCGCGGCCGTATGTTGTACGTGGATCGGCGGGATATTAAACTGCCGAAGGGCCATCATTTGGTGCAGGATCTTATTGGAATCGCTGTGGTGGATGCAGACACTGGTGAGGCTTATGGCACCTTAACCGATGTGAGTCAGACCGGTGCCAACGCCGTGTACCATATGCAGACGGATAAGGGTGAGGTGCTGATTCCCGCTATTCCGTCGGTTATCATTTCGGTGGATACTAAGGCGGACATTCTGCGTCTGCGCCCGATGAAAGGATTGTTAGACGACGATGAGATTTGATATCATGACCCTTTTCCCCGATATGTTCGATCGGGTGTTTGACCAAAGCATTATCGGTCGCGCCAAGGAAAAAGGGCTGCTCACGATGCACTGTCACCAGATTCGGGAATATACTAAGAATAGACAGATGCAGGTGGATGACTATCCCTATGGCGGCGGTATGGGTATGGTGATGTTTCATCAACCCATTGCGGATTGCTTTCGCGCCGTGTGCGAGCAGGCAGGAACGCGCCCGCATCTGATTTATATGTCTCCTCAGGGCAAGACCCTGACTCAACAGAGAGCCATCGAACTGGCGCAGATGCCCAACATCTGCATTCTTTGCGGTCATTATGAGGGTGTAGACGAGCGGGTGCTGGAAGCTTTCGTGGACGAACAGATTTCCATTGGCGACTACGTGCTCACCGGTGGTGAGATCCCTGCGATGGCGTTGGTGGACTGCGTGTCCCGCATGATTCCCGGCGTGTTGTCGGATGAGATATGCTTTACTGAGGAGAGCCATTTTGCCGGTCTGTTGGAATATCCTCAGTATACCCGTCCTGCCGAGTGGGAGGGACGTGCCGTGCCGGAGATTTTGCTGTCGGGACACCATGCAAACATTGATAAATGGCGTCATGAGCAGTCATTGGAGCGTACGTGGCGGCTTCGCCCCGATATGCTGGAAAAGGCACCGCTCACGGAAAAGGATCAAGCCTTTTTAGCCGCGTTGGAAGAGTCAATAAAAAGCAATTAAGCCAAAAGTTTTCCACACTATTAGGCAAATTACACAAACGACGAAACTGAAAAAACCGAAAATCGGTCAGACAACCAAACTTCGACAAGGAGGGACAATTCGCATTGACTTGTCCCTTTTTTGTGCTATAATATAGATAGTTGATTAGTATCTATTCCGGCGGCACTCAAACGCCGAATAAACAACGAGAAAAGGAGCAATCGTTATGTTTGTGAAAGATGTTGTTGTTCAGAATCAGGTTGGTCTGCACGCTCGTCCCGCTACCTTCTTCATTCAGAAGGCCAATGAGTACAAGGCTTCTATCTGGGTTGAGAAAGAGGGGCGCCGCGTCAATGCTAAGAGTCTGCTGGGCGTTCTGTCTCTGGGCATCGTTGGCAACACCGCCATTCGTATCATCGCTGACGGCGCTGACGAGGAGGCCGCTGTGGAGGCGCTGGTGAAACTGGTAGAGTCCGGTTTCGCTGAGTAAGAAACAGACAAAAAACCGTCGGTCAAGGTACCGACGGTTTTTCTTTTGAAAGGACGTGAGATGATGGCGCTCATTTTCGATAGTCACGCTCATTATGATGCCGATGCCTTTGATGAGGATCGGGAGGCGGTGTTGTCTGCAAAGTCGGAGGGCCA
>JAZNJO010000014.1:0-2355 GCA_045578085.1 Acutalibacteraceae bacterium
TTGGAGCAGGCGGGAATCAGATTCGATGCAGTGGTAGCCCTTGAGGTCCCCGATCAGCGTATCGTGGACCGCATGGGTGGCCGCCGTGTCTGTGAGCGCTGCGGCGCCAGCTTCCACATCGTCCACGTCCCTCCCAAGACCGAGGGCGTGTGCGATGCCTGTGGCGGTGCTTTGGTGCAGCGTAAGGATGATAGCCCCGAGACGGTCCTTGACCGCCTTGCGGTGTATCATAAAGAGACAGAGCCTCTGAAGGGTTTCTACGAGGCCCGGGGTGTTCTGAAAACTGTGGACGATCTTCCCACCGTGGAAGAGACGACGCAGGCGATCATGAAGGTCTTGGGGTATTGAGCGAATGATCACTCTTAAGTCCGAGAAAGAGATCGCACTGATGCGCCGTGCGGGAAAAATTACCGCGGCTGCCCGCGCTTTGGCACGGGATATGGTAAAGCCCGGCGTAACAACCCAACAAATTGACAAGGCAGTATTCGAGTTTATCAAATCTCAAGGGGCTGTCCCCTCGTTCCTGAACTATCACGGCTACCCCGGCAGCGCGTGTATCAGCGTCAACGATGAGGTCATCCACGGCATTCCCGGTAAGCGGGTGCTGAAGGAAGGCGACATCGTCAGCGTGGATGTGGGCGCATACATCGGCGGTTTCCACGGCGACTGCGCCGGCACCTACCCCTGCGGGCAGGTGTCCGACGAGGCCATGGACCTCATTCGGGTCACACAGCAGAGCTTCTTTGAAGGCATCCGCTACGCCCGTGAGGGTCACCGTCTTGGCGATATCTCCGCAGCCATTCAGAGCTATGTGGAGAGCCACGGGTACAGTATCGTACGGGAATATGTGGGACACGGCATCGGGCGTACATTGCACGAGGCTCCGGAAGTACCCAACTTCGGCACCGCCGGCCGCGGCACCCGCCTTCTGCGGGGCATGACGCTGGCAGTGGAGCCGATGGTGAATGCCGGAGGCGCCGCCATATTGAACATGGCTGACGGCTGGACGGTGAAAACCGCCGACGGCAAGTACTCCGCCCACTATGAGAACACCATTCTGATCACAGATGGGGAACCGGAACTTCTGACGGATCCCACGGACTCTTTGGTGTAAGCCTATGGATATTGTCAAATCTAACATCGTAAGATCGATCGCCGGCAGAGATGAGGGAGATTTGTTCTTCGTGCTTGCCACGCAAGAGGATTTCCTGCTGCTGGCCGACGGGAAGCGTCGGCGGATCGAGTCGCCCAAGCGCAAGCGCGTGAAACACGTTGCCTTTGTTGCCCAGAGCGACAGCGTCGTAGCTGAAAAAATCAGAAGTAACGAAAAAATCACAAACAGTGAGCTTCGTAAAGCCATAGCCGCATTTAGCGGCGGTAATCAAGATCGGGAGGGATAACAACTTGGCAAAATCCGACATGATCGAAGTGGAGGGCGTCGTCGTCGAGTCGCTGCCCAACACCACATTCCAAGTGGACATTGGAAATGGACACACAATTTTAGCGCATATTTCCGGAAAGCTCAGAATGAATTTCATCAGGATTCTGCCCGGTGACAAGGTGACTGTTGAGATGTCTCCTTATGATCTGACCCGTGGCCGAATTACCTGGCGTAGTAAGTAGGAGGTTTATCATCATGAAAGTAAGACCGTCCGTGAAGCCCATGTGCGAGAAGTGCAAGGTGATCCGTCGTAAAGGCCGTGTCATGGTCATTTGCGAGAACCCCAAGCACAAGCAGCGTCAGGGCTAAGTAGAAAGTGGAGGTGCTTTAAACTATGGCACGTATTGCCGGTATTGACCTGCCCAAGGATAAGCGAATCGAAATCGGTTTGACCTATATCTATGGTATTGGCAGAAAGAGCGCTCAGGATATCCTGGAGAAGACTGGTATCAACCCCGACACCCGCGTGAAGGATCTGACCGAGGTCGAGGAGGCTAAGCTCCGCGAGGTCATCGATCAGGACTACGTCGTCGAGGGCGACCTGCGCCGTCAGGTGGCACTGGATATCAAGCGTTTGACTGAAATTGGCTGCTATCGCGGTCTGCGCCATCGTCGTGGCCTGCCCGTCCGCGGTCAGCGCAGCAAGACCAACGCACGTACCCGCAAGGGTCCCAAGAAGACCATTGCTAACAAGAAGAAGTAAGGAGGGGAGAATAAACTATGGCTAATGTTAAGGGCAAGAAAGTCATTCGTCGCCGTCGTGAAAAGAAGAACATTGAAAAAGGCCAGGTCCATATCCGTTCTTCCTTCAACAACACCATGGTCACCGTGACCGACACCCAGGGTAACGCCCTCTCTTGGGCTTCCTCCGGTGGTCTCGGCTTCCGTGGCAGCAAGAAGTCCACTCCCTTCGC
>JAZNJO010000015.1:0-17863 GCA_045578085.1 Acutalibacteraceae bacterium
TAGCCGCTGAGTGGATGTCTTACTTCTTGGCCGCACCGGCCTTGGGACGCTTGGCACCGTACTTGGAACGGGCCTGCATACGGTTGGCGACACCCTGGGTATCCAGAGTACCACGCACGATGTGATAACGCACACCGGGCAGGTCCTTAACACGGCCGCCACGGATCAGCACCACGCTGTGCTCCTGCAGGTTATGGCCCTCGCCGGGAATGTAGGAAGTAACCTCAATTCCATTGGACAGACGGACACGGGCAACCTTACGCAGAGCAGAGTTAGGCTTCTTAGGAGTAGAAGTCTTAACGGCAGTGCAGACGCCACGCTTCTGGGGGGAGTTCTGGTCGATCGCCACACGCTTCTTAGAGTTCCAACCCTTGAGCAGAGCGGGAGCCTTGGCTTTCTTCTCCAGATCCTGACGACCCTTGCGTACCAGCTGGTTAAAAGTAGGCATAGTTTCACCTCCAATAAAAATTTATCTTAAAGAACCTAATTTTATATAGGCCCTCTAAAACCATAATCCAGTGGTATGTCCGACGAAAAGCCGCCTTTTCACCCATACTAAGGCACCATACCACGATTACCCATTTTAGCATAGGATGTGCAGAGTGTCAATAGTTATTCTGCACGATTTTGCGGCACAAAACAGGGGGCAACGAATGGTTTTTTTGCCGTTTTGAACAAATACCCTGCCAAAGAGAAAAATCCCCGAGGTCTCCCTCGGGGATTTTGTCGGTTTATGAGAATTACTCCTCAATCAGCTCAGGCTGCTCGTCGTCCTCATCAGCGGACTCCTGCAGTAGCTCATCCAGCACGCTGAACGCATTCTTGGGAGCGCGGTTGTCACGGACGCGTACATCGTTGTAGCACTGCATACCGGTACCGGCAGGAATCAGCTTACCGATGATAACATTCTCCTTCAAGCCCAGCAGCGGATCCACCTTACCCTTGATCGCGGCATCGGTGAGCACGCGGGTGGTCTCTTGGAAGGAGGCAGCAGACAGGAAGCTGTCGGTAGCCAAAGAGGCCTTGGTGATACCCAACAGGATGGGGGTCACGGTAGCGGTGCGCAGTGCCTCTCCGTCCACGGCAGTTTCACCGGCGGCGGCACGGGCCAGAACGGCCTTGTTCTCCGCATACAACTCAGACTTATCCACCACAGCATCATTGATCAGGTTGGTGTCACCGGAGTCGTCAATGCGTACCTTGCGCATCATCTGACGGACGATAACCTCAATGTGCTTATCGTTGATGTCAACACCCTGTGTACGGTAGGTGATCTGCACTTCCTTGATCAGGTAATCCTGCACAGCAGACTCGCCACAAACTTCCAGCACGTCGTGGGGGCTCATAGAACCCTCAGTGATGCACTCACCCTTCTTGACCACGTATCCATCTTCAATGCAGGGACGCAGACGGGAACCATAGGTAATCACGTAGGTACGCTCCTCAGTGCCGTCTTCAGAAGTGACGATGACCAGGTTCTTCTTCTTCTCCTCGCGGCGGACCACACCGGTGATCTCGCTGATGATCGCCAGATGCTTGGGCTTACGACCCTCGAACAGCTCCTCAACGCGGGGCAGACCCTGGGTGATATCCTCACCACCGGCAACACCGCCGGTGTGGAAGGTACGCATGGTCAGCTGGGTACCGGGCTCGCCGATGGACTGGGCGGCGATGATACCAACAGCCTCACCCACGGTCACCAGATCGGTGGTGGCCAGGTTGGAGCCGTAGCAGCAAGCGCACACGCCCTTCTCGGCAGCACAGGTCAGCACGGAACGAATCTTCACACGCACCTTGCTCTCGTCCACATTGCCCTCGGCATCGGTGGCGGCGGCGCGCAGGGTCTTATCAATGAGCTTGGCGTCCGCATCGTTCATCTGATGATCGCGGTCCACCAAAACATTGCCCTCGGCATCGCAGAAGTCCTCGCACAGGAAACGACCCTGCAAACGCTCGGTCAAAGGCTCGATGACGCGGTTGCCATCCTTGATGTCATAGACATCGATACCATCGCGTGTGCCGCAGTCGGTCTCACGAATGATGACCTCCTGAGAAACATCTACCAGACGGCGGGTCAGGTAACCGGAGTCGGCGGTACGCAGAGCGGTATCCGCCAGACCCTTACGGGCACCCTTGGCGGAGGTGAAGTATTCCAGAATGTTCAGGCCTTCACGATAGTTGGCGCGGATGGGTAGCTCGATGGTCTTACCGTAGGTGTTGGCAATCAGACCACGCATACCCGCCAACTGACGAATCTGGCTGATGCTACCACGAGCACCGGAATCCGCCATCATCTGGATGGGATTGTAGGGATCCATGTTGCCGATCAAGGCCTTAGTCACCTTATCGGTGGTCTCGTTCCAAGTGGCGATAACGTGGTTATAACGCTCGTCGTCACTCATCAGACCCTGCTGATACATATCGGAGATCTGATCCACGCGAGCCTCGGCCTCGGCGATATAGGTCTTCTTCATCTCAGGGATGGACGCATCGCCCACCGAAACAGTCAGAGCACCGATGGTGGAGTAGTGATAACCCTGAGACTTGATGGCATCCAACACCACGGAAGTCTTGGCGGTGCCATGCTTCTTGATGCACTCCGCCACAATCTTACCCAACTGCTTCTTGCCCACCTTGAAGTCGATCTCATAGCCCATCATACGATCCAAATAGGACTCGTTGCTCTCGCCTTCATAGCGGGGGCTGCGATCCACAAAACCCAGATCCTGAGGAATGGCACGGTTGAAGATCACACGACCCACAGTGGTCTTGACCTTGTGAGAAACCTCTACACCATCAATCTCCATGGTGCGACGAATCTTAATGTCATCGTGCAGACCGATAGCCTTATTGTCGTAAGCCATCATAGCCTCATTCTCATCACGATACACCTTGTCGGTATTCTGCTTCGCCTCCGCGGTCGTCTCGGCGGAATCCTTCTCGTGGTTGTCAATGGTCAGGTAATAGGAACCCAAAATCATATCCTGCGTAGGCACCGCCACGGGCTTACCGTCGGAGGGCTTGAGCAGGTTGCCGGCAGCCAGCATCAGGAAGCGGGCCTCGGCCTGCGCCTCGGCAGACAGGGGTACGTGCACCGCCATCTGGTCGCCATCGAAGTCGGCGTTGAACGCGGTACAGACCAGGGGGTGCAGCTTGATGGCGCGGCCCTCCACCAGTACCGGCTCGAAAGCCTGAATACCCAAACGGTGCAGGGTGGGCGCACGGTTCAGCATCACGGGATGATCCTTGATAACGATCTCCAACGCATCCCACACTTCCGGACGCAGACGGTCCACCATCTTACGAGCGGACTTGATGTTGCCGGCCACACCGGTCTCCACCAAGCGCTTCATAACGAAGGGCTTGAACAGCTCGATGGCCATCTCCTTGGGCAGACCGCACTGGTACATCTTCAACTCGGGACCGACCACGATAACGGAACGGCCGGAATAGTCCACGCGCTTACCCAGCAGGTTCTGACGGAAGCGACCCTGCTTACCCTTGAGCATATCGGACAGGGACTTGAGGGGACGGTTGTTGGGACCAGTCACCGGGCGGCCGCGACGGCCGTTGTCGATAAGGGCGTCCACCGCCTCCTGCAACATACGCTTCTCATTACGCACGATAATGTCGGGGGCGCCCAGCTCCAGCAGGCGCTTCAGACGATTGTTACGGTTAATAACGCGGCGGTACAGATCGTTCAGGTCGGAGGTAGCAAAGCGACCACCGTCCAACTGTACCATGGGACGGATATCCGGAGGAATAACCGGAATTACATCCATAATCATCCACTCGGGACGGTTACCGGACAGGCGGAAGGACTCCACCACCTCCAAACGCTTGAGCAGACGGGCACGCTTCTGACCGGAGGCTGTTTCCAATTCCTCTTTCAGTTCAGCGGACAGTGCCTCCAGATCAATCTCGGCCAGCAGCTTCTGGATGTACTCGGCACCCATACCGGCATCGAAATCGTCCTCATACTTCTCACGCATATCGGTGTAGTCCTTGTCGTTGAGCACCTGCTTCTTCTGCAAGGGAGTATCACCGGGATCCACCACGATGTACTCGGCAAAATACAACACCTGCTCCAACTGACGGGGAGACATATCCAGCATCAGACCCAGACGAGAGGGAATGCCCTTGAAATACCAGATGTGAGACACGGGAGCCGCCAATTCAATGTGGCCCATACGCTCGCGGCGCACCTTGGCGCGAGTGACCTCGACGCCGCAGCGTTCGCAGATCTTGCCCTTATAACGCAGGCGCTTGTAGCGGCCGCAATGGCACTCCCAGTCCTTGGTAGGCCCGAAGATCTTCTCGCAGAAGAGACCCTCGCGCTCCGGCTTCAGGGTACGGTAGTTGATGGTCTCCGGCTTGGTAACCTCACCGTAGGACCAGCTGCGGATCTGATCCGGAGAGGCCAGACCGATCTTAATGGAATCAAATTCATTAAACTGCATCATACTTCAGCGCCTCCCCTCAAATGTCATCGTCGGAATAGCCGGTGTCATAGGAATCCTCAATGATTTCACCGGACTCATCCATCTCACCAACACCGTAGCCATCGAACTCACTCTCATTGGCCACCATAGTGAAGGCCTCGGAATCGGGCTCGATCATACCGATGTCGTCATCGTCGTCAAAGTTTTGCTTCAGGTCGATCTCATTCTTGTCCGCATCCAGTACGCGAATGTCCAGACCCAAGGACTGGAGTTCCTTAACCAGCACCTTGAAAGACTCCGGCACGCCGGACTGGGGCACGTTCTGACCCTTCACAATAGCCTCGTAGGTCTTAACACGGCCCACCACGTCGTCGGACTTGACGGTCAGGATCTCCTGCAGGGTGTAGGCGGCGCCATAGGCCTCCAGAGCCCACACTTCCATCTCACCGAAACGCTGGCCACCAAACTGGGCCTTACCACCCAGGGGCTGCTGGGTAACCAGGCTGTAGGGGCCGGTGGAACGGGCGTGGATCTTATCATCCACCAAGTGGTGGAGTTTCAAATAGTACATATAACCCACGGTAACGGGGTTGTCGAACAATTCACCGGTACGACCGTCGTACACCCAGGTCTTACCGTCCGTGGACTTGCCGGCCTTCTCCAACAGCTCGCGGATATCGTCCTCGTGAGCACCGTCAAAGACGGGGGTCATCACCTTCATGCCAAGGGCGGCAGCGGCGTAACCCAAGTTCACTTCCAACACCTGACCGATGTTCATACGGGAGGGAACGCCCAAGGGGTTGAGCACAATGTCCAAAGGAGTACCGTCGGGCAGGAAGGGCATATCCTCGCTGGGCAGAATACGAGACACAACACCCTTGTTACCGTGACGACCGGCCATCTTATCACCCACGCTGATCTTGCGCTTCTGGGCGATGTAGCAGCGTACCACCATATTTACGCCGGGGCTCAGCTCGTCGCAGTTCTGGCGGGTGAACACCTTTACGTCCACAATAATACCATACTCGCCGTGGGGCACACGCAGAGAGGTGTCACGAACCTCCCGGGCCTTTTCACCAAAGATGGCGCGCAGCAAGCGCTCCTCAGCGGTCAGCTCGGTCTCGCCCTTGGGGGTAACTTTACCCACCAAAATATCGCCGGAATGAACCTCGGCACCGATGCGGATGATACCGCGCTCGTCCAGATCCTTCAGGGCCTCATCGCCCACATTGGGGATATCACGGGTGATCTCTTCCGGACCCAGCTTGGTGTCACGGGATTCCACCTCGTACTCCTCCACGTGAATGGAGGTATAGACGTCGTCACGGACGATCTTCTCATTAATAAGAACCGCGTCCTCGTAGTTATAACCTTCCCAGGTCATAAAGCCGATAAGGGCATTCTTACCCAGAGCGATCTCACCGTTGTCGGTAGAGGGACCGTCGGCGATCACCTCACGCACTTCCAGATGCTGACCCTCGGTCACCACAGGACGCTGATTGATGCAGGTGCCCTGGTTGGAACGGGAGAACTTCACCAGCTCGTATACGTCGATCTCGCCGTTGTCGTCACGGCGGACGCGCACGGTGTCGGCAGACACATAGGTGACGGTACCGGCCGCCTTAGCCAACACGCAAACACCCGAGTCCACACCCGCCTTGTACTCCATACCGGTACCCACGATGGGGCTCTCGGTCTTGAGTAGCGGCACAGCCTGACGCTGCATGTTAGAACCCATCAGGGCGCGGTTGGCGTCGTCGTTCTCCAAGAAGGGAATCATAGCAGTAGCCACGGACACAACCATCTTGGGAGAAACGTCCATATAATCTACGACAGAGGGATCCTCTTCCTTAAACTCGCCGCGATGACGAGTGGTTACCTTGGAACGGGCAAAGCGGTTCTGCTCATCCAACGGCTCGTTGGCCTGAGCCACAATGTAATCGTCCTCCATGTCGGCGGGCATATAGGTCACTTCGTCAGTCACCACACCGGTGGCCTTGTCCACCTTCCGGTAGGGGGCCTCTACAAAACCGTACTCATTGATACGGGCGAAAGAAGCCAAATAAGAAATCAGACCGATGTTGGGACCTTCGGGGGTTTCGATGGGGCACATACGGCCGTAGTGACTGTAATGCACGTCACGCACCTCGAAACCGGCACGATCTCGGGACAGACCGCCGGGGCCCAGAGCGGACAGACGGCGCTTGTGAGTCAGTTCCGCCAGAGGATTGTTCTGATCCATGAACTGGGACAGCGGAGAGGAGCCGAAAAACTCCTTGATAGCCGCTACCACGGGACGAATGTTGATCAGCGCCTGAGGGGTGATCACGTCCATATCCTGCGCCTGCAAGGTCATGCGCTCACGCACCACGCGCTCCATACGGGAGAAGCCGATGCGGAACTGGTTCTGCAACAATTCACCCACGGAACGGATGCGGCGGTTGCCCAGATGGTCGATATCATCGGTGGTGCCGATGTGGTGACCCAAGCAGTTGAGGTAGTTGATGGAAGCCAGAATATCGTCCACGGTAATGGTGTTGGGAATCAACTCCTTGGCGCGAGCCAGCAGAGCCGCAGGCAACTCCTCATCGGAGAGACCTTGACCCAGGATCTCCATCAAAACAGCATACTTAACCCGCTCGTTGAGGGTCTTCTTCACGGCATCATACACGGGAGTGCTGACATACTTGGCCAGGTTCACCATGCCGGTGGACACGATCTTGATTTCTCGCTCCTCACCGTGTTCTTCCACAGTCACATAGGCTACGGTAACACCCGCGTCCTCCATCTCCATTGCTTTGGCGCGAGAGATGACCTCGCCAGGCTCGCCCAGCATCTCGCCGGTGGCGGGATCCACCACGGGGCGGCTCAAGGTGCAACCGGCCAAGCGGTTGGAAAGACTTAATTTCTTATTATACTTGTAGCGACCCACACGGGAAATGTCATAACGACGGGGGTCGAAGAACAGGTTATCCAAATGCTGCTGAGAGTTCTCCACAGTCGCAGGCTCGCCCGGACGCAGCTTGCGATAGATCTCCAACAGAGCTTCTTCCTTATTCTTGGTGGTATCCTTCAGCAGGGTGGCGTGAATGCGCTCGTCCTCACCAAAGAATTCCAGAATCTGCGCGTCACTGCCCAAACCCAAAGCGCGAGCCAGCACAGTAACGGGGATCTTACGGTTCTTGTCGATCCGGACATAGAACACATCAGAGGAATCGGTCTCGTACTCCAACCACGCACCACGGTTGGGGATAACGGTGGAGGAATACAGTTCCTTGCCCAGCGTATCGTGCACCATATCAAAGTACACACCGGGGGAACGCACCAACTGAGAAACAATGACGCGCTCAGCACCGTTGATGACAAAGGTACCGCTGTGGGTCATCAGAGGGAAGTCGCCCATAAAGACTTCGGATTCCTTAATTTCTCCGGTCTCCTTGTTGAGCAGACGGACGCGGACATACAGCGGAGCGGCGTAGGTCACGTCACGCTCCTTACACTCCTCGACAGTGTATTTGGGGGTCTCCTCTAAACGGTAACCAATGAAGTCCAGTACCAGATTGCCGTTATAATCGGTAATGGCCGCGGTCTCGTCAAAGACCTCCCGCAGACCCTCCTCCAAGAACCACTGGTAGGAATTCTTCTGCACCTCGATGAGGTTGGGCATATCCAGCACTTCGTTAATCTTGGCAAAGCTCATACGGACGTTGTTGCCCAGCTTTACCGGTTTGATGTTCGTCATTTGGCCCGATCACTCCTTTTTGTAAATTGTCCGCTTCGTTTTCCGGGCGAAGCAGAGGGGGGATAACCTGATAAAAATCCATTGCTTTATGCGAGTTGCCCTAACAGAAAATGAAAAAATTTTCTTGCATTTTTTGGGGATATGTGCTATACTGTTTTTGTGCCAAAGGGCAGACTTCTCACACTAAGGCAGTATAAAATAATAAACCAAGATTTTCCCGTTGTCAAGTTATTTTTTGTAACTTGGCTTATTTTTTTGCGATTTTTTACATTTTTATTGAATATCAATAACTTTGTTAAAAAACAAAAGCGCCGCGCATTTTCAAGAAACACGCGGCGCCGTTGCTATAAAGATTGCGTTAATAACGGAGCAACCATAGGCGGCAGATCGCCGCGCACTCCCGCACCCAATAATTCACCATCAGATGCACGGGAGACAGGCAGGCCACACCGCCCACGCTGTCCGCCCCTTTCATTACAGCCAACCGTCGGGAGCGATACTGGTGAAACACCTGTGTAGCCACGGCCACATCGGTACTCCACCCTTTCTCCCGAATAATCTCCATAGAGAACTCCATATTCTCATGCGTATCGGTGGAACGGTCTTCGCAGGCAATACGGGACGGATCGATACCCCGCTGTTCCACCAGATATTTTTGCATCACATAAGCTTCCGTGTAAGTCTCCCCCGCTCCCAAACCGCCGGATACTACACAATTCGACGCAGGGTGCGCATCCAAATAATCCGCCGCCGCATTTAATCGATCCCGCATCATCCGACTGGGACGATCGTCATAAATCTTAGAGCCTAACACAATTACGGTAGCCTCTTTGGCCGGCCGGGCTACTGCCGAGCGGATCATCAGCCCCGTAATAAGTCCTGCGACCACCGCTATCACACAACCAAGCACAACACCCACTATCCACACGGCTTTTCGTCCCCCTTTTATCTTCTCTCTCTTAGGGCGATGGAGTCCCCACACAACACCGGCCAATGCCGCTAATGCAGGAACCACTACCCCAACACCGAATATACCATTGGCAATCAGCGGCAACAATGACCAAATCAACAATATAAGGCTCAACCACAGCACCCACTTTTGTCCGACGGTGCGTCGTAATTTTTTCTTGATTTTATTTTTCACGGGTTCTCCCCCTTTCATCCTACATAAACGTACCCGATTCGACACAAAATAGCAATAGAGTTTGTCCATCTTTAATGAAAAGTTAAAAGAATATACAAAAAAAGAGTCGGCAGCACGTGCCGCCGACCCGTTTCTCAGAAATACACTTTTCCTGCCTCAACGTCGTCGTAACGGGCGTGAAGCAGTTCGGGCACGGTAACAAAGACATAACCCTCCTGAATAAGCCGATCCATCATCTGTACGGCAGCATCCACCGTGGTGGAATAAATGTCATGCATCAACACAATAGAACCGTCTTTAATGCCATTCTCGCCAAAAGCCACATTCATAATCGACTGTACGTTCCGACTTTCCCAGTCACGGGTGTCCACACTCCAATACAAAATCGGCACACCCGCATCTTTGGCATACTGCTTGACCGTATTGCTGCAATTTCCTCCGGGGCAACGCATCACCTCCGGCTTATGTCCCAAGATCTTCTCGACTTTCTCAGCGCATTGACCCATTTCGTTATGTACCTGTGCCAATGTCATCTTATGCAACATGCGGTGGCTGTTGGAGTGATTTCCCACCACGTGTCCCTCGTTTGCCATTCGACGAATCAATTCAGGGTAGCTATCCACACGGGTACCCAGCACGAAAAAGGTGGCGCGGACGTTGCGCTTCTTCATTTCATCCAGCAGTCGTTCCGTATAGGGACCGGGGCCGTCATCGAAAGTCAACGCCACGATCTTTTGATCCTTGTAGTCGCCATATTCCCCTTTTTCCGGCAGGTTGGTGGGGGGGACGTCCACTTGCTGTTCCTTTTTCAGAGCAATCTGTTCTTTCAGGTCGTCGATGGTGCTCTGCTGTTCCACAATAAGCTGATCCCGTTGAGACAGCTCCAACGCCATAGAACTTTGATATTCGTCCAGTTCTTGCTGCTTCTCTTCCAGTTCTTGTTGCTTTATTTCCAGCTCGTTCTGCTTGTCACTAAGTTCCTGTCCTCGCTTTGACAGATCACTCTCCAATTGCCCTTTTTCTCCGAGAAGAAGGCTCAATTCGCTCTGCAAGCCCTGCATCACCCGCTCTTGCTCGTTGAAGGTCAGCACCGTATACACCGCTAACCCTCCCAGCATCACAGCCAAGGCAGATATGATCGCCACAGACGCGGGTAACCATCGATTTTTCTTTTCTTGTTTCAGTGAGATGCGTTCTTTCAGCACTATGGTATCCTCCGCGTGTAAACTTAATAGATATATTGTACCATTTCATAGAAAAAAAGCAAGCGAAAATCCCATAATTCAACAAGCAATTTTCGCCATTTTTCTCTCCAAATCGGGGGGTTGCGTTTTTTGTCAATCTATGTTATACTAATTTGGTATTTTCAATGCATTATGCACGATTTTACGTATGGAAAGGATGAGTTTTCGTGTCAAAACCGATTGTTTTGTGTGCGGACAGCACCTGCGATCTGAGTCCCGAACTGATTGAGCGTTATCACGTGCACATTCTGCCTATGCACGTAAATCTGGAGGATCAGAGCTATCTGGACGGCGTAGACATCTCCCCCGATGCTATCTATGCCTATTACAATGAGCACAAGGTGTTGCCTAAAACCGCAGCGCTGAATATGGACGAGTTCTTAGATGTGGTGCGTCCTATGGTGGAGGCAGGCAACGACGTTATCTGCATTACTCTGGGTTCCACCCTATCCACCACCTACAACTCGTGCCGTCTGGCGGCTATGGAACTGGAAGGATTGTACGCCATTGACAGTAACAATCTGTCCACCGGTTTCGGTCACGTGGTAATGGCCGCCGGCGACCGCATCGCCGCCGGTATGCCTGTGGAGCGGATCGTGGCAGAAGTGCAGGAGATCACCCAAAAGGTGGAGTCCAGTTTTATCGTAGATAATCTTGAATTCCTGCACAAGGGAGGCCGTTGCTCCGCTGTGGCAATGCTGGGCGCCAACGTGCTGAAGCTTAAACCTTGCATCGAGGTGTCCAACGAAGGCGGTGCCATGGGCGTGAGCAAGAAGTACCGCGGCACGCTGGAGCGTGTGCTGGAAGAGTATGTGGCTGACCGTCTTAATGGACGAGAAGACATCCGTCAGGATCGCATCTTCATCACCCACTCCGGTATCTCTCAGGAGCGTATTGATATAGTAAAAGCCGCCATTGAAAAGCATATGCACTTTGATGAGATTTTTATCACCCGCGCCGGTTGCACCATCTCCTCCCACTGCGGCCCCAACACACTAGGCATTCTCTTCGTTCGTAAATAAATTAGGTACTGAACAGCCGTCCGATTGCTCGGGCGGCTGTTTTTTGCCTTTTTCGAGAAAATTGAAAAAAATTTAACAAAGTTTAGCACTTTTTTGCTTTAAAGTGTTGACTTTTTCGTTTTGGCGGCATATAATACATTCTATTATCCCCTTCGAGGGAATAAAAATAAAACAATTATGTTTATTGGAGGAATGAGACATGGCAAGAGTGTACAATTTTTCTGCCGGCCCGTCCATGCTGCCCGAAGCAGTATTGACCAAAGCCGCTGCCGAGATGCTGGACTACGAAGGTTCCGGCCAGTCGGTGATGGAGATGTCTCATCGATCTAAGGTGTACCAGAGCATTATCGACAAGACCGAGGCCCTGCTGCGCGAGATCATGAACATCCCCGAGAACTACAAAGTACTGTTTTTGCAGGGTGGTGCTTCATCCCAGTTTGCGATGGTGCCCATGAATCTGATGACCGGCAGCGGCAAAGCAGACTACGTTATTACCGGTCAGTGGGCTAAAAAGGCGTACAAAGAAGCTGCCCGCTACGGCAAAGCCAACGTGGTGGCTTCTTCCGAAGATAAGACCTTCTCCTACATCCCCAAGCTGGATAAGTCCACCTTCACCCCCGATGCGGACTATTTCCACATCTGCATGAACAACACCATCTACGGCACCGTGTACCACGAGCTGCCGGATACCGGTGACGTGCCGCTGGTGGCGGATATCTCCTCCTGCGTGCTGTCCCGTCCCATCGACGTGTCCAAGTTTGGTGTGCTGTACGCCGGCGCCCAGAAGAACATGGCTCCCTCCGGTGTCACCGTGGTCATCATCCGCGAGGACCTGATCGGCAAGGCCATGGACATCACCCCCACTATGTTTAACTATCAGACCCACGCCGACAACGGCTCTATGTTCAACACGCCCCCCTGCTACACCATCTATGTGATGAAGCTGGTACTGGAGTGGATCAAAGAAGAGATCGGCGGTCTGGATAAAATGCAGGAGATCAATGAGAAGAAGGCAGCCCTGCTGTATGGCTTCCTGGACAACTCCAAGCTGTTCAAGGGCACCGTGGTCCCCGAGGATCGCTCTCTAATGAATATCCCTTTCATCACCGGCAACGAGGAGCTGGACGCCAAGTTCGTGAAAGAGGCCACCGCCGCCGGCTTTGTCAACCTGAAGGGTCACCGCTCTGTGGGCGGTATGCGCGCCTCCATCTACAACGCTATGCCGCTGGAGGGCGTGGAGGCGTTGGTTGCCTTTATGCAGAAGTTTGAAGAGGAGAATGCCTAATGAATATTTGTACGCTTAACAAGATCGCCGCCTGCGGCACCGACCGTCTGGGCGCCGCCTACACCATCACCGACGAGATGGCGGGCGCCGCCGGCGTGCTGGTGCGCTCTGCGGCCATGCACGATATAGATCTGCCGGAGAGCCTGCTGGGTATCGCCCGTGCCGGCGCCGGTGTCAACAACATCCCGATCGACAAGTGCTCTGAGCAGGGCATCGTGGTGTTCAATACCCCCGGCGCCAACGCCAACGCAGTGAAAGAGCTGGTGCTGGCCGGTCTGTTCCTGGCTTCCCGTAAGGTCGTGGACGGCATCAACTGGGCTCAGGGCCTCAAAGGCGAGGGCGATGCCGTGGCTAAACTGGTGGAAAAAGGCAAGTCGGCCTACGCCGGCCCCGAGATTCTGGGCAAGAAGCTGGGTGTCATCGGTCTGGGCGCCATCGGCGTGCTGGTGGCCAACGCCGCCGTGGCGCTGGGTATGGACGTCTATGGCTACGATCCCTATCTGTCGGTGGACGCCGCCTGGAAGCTGTCCCGCCACATTCATCATGCCAACACTCTGGATGAGATCTACGCTGAGTGCGATTACATCACCGTGCACGTGCCGCTGGTGGCGGATACCAAGGGGATGCTGAATGCCGCCGCCTTTGCCGCCATGAAGGACGGTGTCCGCATCCTCAACTTCTCCCGCGCCGGTCTGGTGGACAGCGACGCTATGCTGGCGGCGCTGGCAGACGGTAAGGTAGCCACCTACGTGGTGGACTTCCCCACCGACGAGATGCTGGGTGTCCCGAATGGGGTGGCCATCCCCCACTTGGGCGCTTCCACTCCCGAGAGCGAGGACAACTGCGCAGTGATGGCCGCTGACCAGATCAAAGCCTATCTGGAGGACGGTAACATCATCAACTCGGTCAACTACCCGGATGTGAACGTGCCCCGCACCGGTGATATGCGCATCTGCGTGCTGCACCGGAATATCCCCAACATGCTAGCCCAGATCAGCTCGGTGGTGTCCGCCTGCGGAGTCAACATCGAGTCTATGACCAATAAGTCCCGCAAGGATCTGGCCTACACCGTGCTGGATATTATCGGCACCGTGGCCGACGACGTACCCGAGAAGATCGCCGCCATCGACGGCATTATCCGTGTGCGTGTACTGTAAAAATTACTTCATTTTGTCCTCTTTACAAAAAGAGCCTGACCAAATCGGTCAGGCTCTTTTTGTGCTTATTCGTCCAAACTCACGATATCATCCAAGGTTTCGCGGCGGACGGCCACATAGCTTTCACCGTCTCGAAGCATCACCACGGGAGGGCGGGGGATGCGGTTGTAGTTCGAAGCCATAGAGTAGTTGTAGGCGCCGGTGGTCAGCACCGCCACCAGATCGCCCCGCTTCATATCCGCCGGCACAGGCACGTCCGGCTGGATGATGTCGCCGCTCTCGCAGCAGCGTCCCACCACGTCGGCGATCGTATCCCGCTGGGCGCTCATGCGGGCGGCGGGCAACACCGTATACTCCGATCCGTAGAGGGCAAAACGGGGATTGTCGGTCATACCGCCGTCCACCGACACGTAATTCTTGTAGCCCTCGATCTTCTTGACCGCGCCCACAGTGTAGAGGGTCATACCCGCATCCGCCACAATGGAACGACCCGGCTCCATATAGACGTGAGGCATAGGAATACCGACCTGGGCTACCTTCTTCTTCATATATTCCGCCACCTCACGGATGGAGGCAGCGATGTCGATGACAGGATCCGCTGCCACATAGCGCACGCCAAATCCGCCGCCGATGTCCAGCTTCTCCGTCTCATAGCCGAAGGTGTCCTGCATCTCTTTGAGAAAATCCACCATCACGTCCACGGTGGCGATATACACCGACGCGTCAAACACCTGCGAACCGATATGGCAGTGGAAACCTTTCAGTTCCACGTTCTCCATAGACAGAGCGGTCTCAGTGATGCGGGCGGCATCCCCCGTAACGATGGCAGAGCCGAACTTGGAGTCCACCTTGCCAGTGGCCACCGCCTCATAGGTGTGGCAGTCGATGCCGGGGGTGATTCGTAGCATCACCGGCTGCACGATCCCACGCCGGGCGGCAATCTCGTTGATGGCGACCAGTTCCTCCGGGTGATCCACCACAAAGGTGCCTACGCCACAATCCATGGCATACGCAATGTCCGCATCGGTTTTATTGTTGGAGTGGAAATAAGCCTGGGCCATGGGAAAGCCCGCCTTGTAGGCGGTTACCATCTCGCCGCAGGACACCACGTCCACCCCCAGCCCCTCTTCCGCCATAATGCCGTACATCCGCTTAAAGGAGCAGGCCTTGGAGGCGTAGAGGGCGTGACCCTTATCCCCAAAGCACTCCCGCAGGGTGTCCCGATAGACCCGGGCCCGATTGCGGATACGGTCCTCGTCCATCAGATAGAGAGGGGTGCCGTATTGCTGAGCCAGTGCCGCCGTATCCTGCCCCGCAAAATGCAGGCGGTCGGCGATCACCGACAGATTATCACAAATCAAATCCTTTGAAACATCCATGGGAACAAAAATCCTTTCCGTGGGATTTACTTACAGCATCGTGGCCCGCAACTCCTCTGCGGACAGAGGAGACAGATCGGCAGGCGGAATATCAAACACCGTCTTGCAGCCCGTTTCGCCGCGATTGTGAGCCTTGTAAACCGCCCGGGCATAGGCCACCAGCACGCTGGCGGTGAACTCGGGGTTGGAATCCAGTTTCAGGCTGTACTCGATGGCGTGATTGTGCTCTCCATCCTTACCGGTGACACCGGTGCGAATCACAAAGCCGCCGTGGGGGATACCGCTGTGGTTGGCCTTCAACTCCTCCATAGAAATAAAGGTCACGGTGGTATCGTAGTCAGCAAAGTAGTTGGGCATGGTCTTGATTTCCTGCTCGATGCGGGCCTTGTCTGCGCCCTCCTCAGCCACCACATAGCACTCACGCAGGTGCTTCTGCCGGGTGGTCAGGTCGGGGTTGGTGCCGCCGCGTACCGCCTCCAACGCCGCCTCAATGGGCACCGTATATTGGCGAGCATCCGCCACCCCGTCAATGCGACGGATAGCATCCGAGTGCCCCTGACTCACGCCGCGTCCCCAGAAGGTATAGTCCTTGCCCTCAGGCAGAATAGCAGAGGCGTACAGCCGATTCACCGAGAACATACCCGGGTCCCAGCCGGCGGAGATGAGCGCTACGGTGCCGCCCTCCTTCGCCGCTGTGTCCACGTTGGCAAAGTGAGTGGGTATAGCGGCGTGGGTATCAAAACTGTCCACCACACAGAACTGTCGTGCCAGCGACGGGGTCATGGTAGGCAGATCGGTAGCAGATCCACCGCAGAGGATGAGCACGTCGATCTCCTCTTTGTGGGCGGGCAGATCGTCGATGTGATATACCGGAGTGTCGAATACCGGTCGCACCGTCTCGGGAGGACGGCGGGTGAAGATAGCGGTCAATTTGGCATCGGGGGTCTGCCGCAGAGCGCACTCAACCCCGCGCCCCAAATTGCCGTAACCGTAAATAGCGATTTTCATAAGGAATCAACTCCTAATCAGTGGATGAGATCCTGCTGACGCATCAGGGCATAGAGCTTCTCCGCATTCTGAGACTCCATAGGAGTCAGAGGTAGACGCAGTACGTTCTCGCCGAAGCCCATGGCCGCCATCGCCGCCTTGGCAGGGATGGGATTGACCTCGCAGAACAGCGCGTCGATAAGAGGGAGCAACTCTAACTGCACACGGGCGGCCTCTTTTACGTTGCCGTCCAGATAGTCGTGACAGATCTTGGAGGTGGCCGCCGGCATCAGATCGGACAACACCGAGATGACGCCCTTGCCGCCCAAGCTCATCACCGGCACGATCTGGACGTCGTTGCCGGAGTAAATATCCAACTTATCCCCGCACAGGTGGGCGATTTGGGCGATCTGGGACAGGTTGCCGCTAGCCTCCTTGATACCCACGATGTTGGGGTGTTCCGCCAGCGCCGCCACGGTGGCGGGGGCAATATTGCAGCCGGTGCGGGAGGGCACGTTATACAGAATACAGGGCACGGTGGAAGCATCCGCAATATCCGTGAAGAATTTAATGAGACCATTCTGGGTGGCCTTGTTGTAATAGGGGGTCACCAGCAGTACCGCATCCGCGCCCACCTGACCGGCATACTTGGTCAGTTCAATGGCGTAGGCGGTGTCGTTGGAGCCGGTGCCGGCGATGACGGGCACCCGACCCGCCACCCGCTCCACGCAGAAGCGAATAACCTCGCGATGCTCCTCATCCGACAGCGTGGAGGCCTCGCCGGTAGTACCGGCCGCCACAATGGCGTCGATACCCTCGGCGATCTGCCAGTCGATCAGACGACCCAACTGCTCGTAGTCCACACCAGCGGCGGTCATGGGGGTGACGATGGCAGTAGCCGCACCCACAAACACAGTATTTTTCATAATCAATCGTATCCTTTCCTCATTGGAATATGCATAAACACGAAAAAAGAGACAGCAGCAAAATGCAGCCATCCCCTCAAAAATCCACTATGGATGAGATCGGTTGGATAGCACTCCGCATCACTGCGACAGCAGGGCGGATATTCTCCGAACTGCCAGCCGACCACGCGCCGCCGTGACCGCTTCGGCACCGATTCCTTTCCCCCACGGCTGTGGCAGCCGCTCCATAGAGCCGACGGCAGGGTACTCTTAATACGGTGCGCCTCTATCAACTATGGCAAGAGTGTAACACACTCCCCCGTCGTTGTCAACCTTTTTTAGTATATTAATTAGGGTTTATTAACTACTTTTATAGTTGACAACCCGCAGTGCTTCTTGTATAATAGACCCGTTGCACGGAGAGTTGTCCGAGTGGTCGAAGGTGCAGCACTCGAAATGCTGTGTGGGGAAACTCACCTAGGGTTCGAATCCCTAACTCTCCGCCACGAAAAAAGTCACTTTTGTCTACTGACAAAGGTGACTTTTTTCAATGATA
>JAZNJO010000016.1:0-5160 GCA_045578085.1 Acutalibacteraceae bacterium
CTTTTCACATATTTCTCTTTTGCTTTTTCCTTGTCTTCTCATCTCTAATATTTCTTTTTCATATTCGTTTATATGACGATAATTTCTTGACATAACAAAACCTCCTATGGTAGTTGTTTTAATTCTACCATAGGAGGTCGCTTTTTTCTATTGTCCGTTTTTACTGGACCTGTGCAGATTTGCGCATCGGCTTTTTTGTTGTGTTCGGTTGTTGTATTGGTATAGTAAGGGATAAACGGTATACAATACAGAGGGAGAAATAACCAAAAAAGGATTCACAAAGAATTCACAAATCTCCTATTGACAGATGCAAAAAGTCGTGGTACACTAACGTTAGCACTCGCGAGATGAGAGTGCTAATTCGAACAAAAACGGTGAAGGAGGGAGCCTGTGCAGTTGGACTTTCGTAAGTGCCGTATCTTAGCGGCCATTGTGGAAACCTATATCGAGACCGGCGAGCCGATGGGTTCTAAAGTGTTGGCCGAGATGCTGGGCAACTGTGTTTCCTCCGCTACCATTCGTAACGATATGGCGGCTCTCACCGCCGCCGGCTATTTAGAGCAGCCTCACACCTCGGCAGGGCGATTACCCACCCCCAAGGCTTTACGCCTGTATGTGGAGGAGCTGATGGATCGTCGTCCTCTTACATTGCAGGATCGGGTGGATATCAACGCCGCCCTATCTTCGGTACCGGGGGATGCTACCCGATTGTTAGAGGAGGCCTGCCGTGTGCTGGCGGATCTCACGGGACTGGCGGCTATTGCTTCCCGACCCGATGAGGTGGGCACCTGCATCAGCCGCATCGAGGTTTTGCAGATGTCTCCTCGCAATATGGCAGTGGTACTGGTGCAGGACAACGGATTCATCCGCACCCGCATGTGTCGATGCCAGCGGGATATCCCTACCAAGTTCACCCAAGCACTGGGAGATTATCTCTGCCGCCGCTTCCTAGGTGGCCCGCTGAATGCCGTGACGGTGGCAGCTATGCAGGAGATCCTGCTGGAATTGGGGGAGGCCGGATTGGCGGTGGCGCCTATTCTGTCCGCCTTCTATGAACTGGCTCTGGAATGCGCCGATGCGCGGGTCACCGCCGCGGGGCAAATGAATCTTCTGCGCCACGGCGAATATGAGGGCGATCAGGCCCGCGCTTTGGCGGCGTTCCTAGCCGATAAGCAAAAGATCACCGATCTGATGGAATTGGGTCACTCCCGAGAGGGTGTGCAGATCTATTTGGGCGGTGATATGTATCCGGAGCTGACCGGATCGAGCCTGATCCTTGCCCGCTATTCTTTGGGTAAACGGGGCAAGGGCACCATTGGCCTGATCGGTCCTAACCGTATGAACTATGCAGACCTTATTGCTCGCATGGAATACTTCGCCGCTAATTTGGGTCGGCTGATGAGTGAATTGTTTGAAGAAACCGAAGCCTTGGACTTTGGTTAAGGAGGCACATAGAAAATGGATAACGAGAATAAGACCATACAATCCGAAGAGGTTGTGGAACCGGTGACCGAACCCGCCGAAGAGAAAAAACCGAAAAAGTCCTCTAAAACCGCGGAGTTGGAAAAGAAACTGGCGGCGAAGGAAGAGGAGCTGGCGGCCCTGACCGACCAGTATCAGCGGATGCTGGCGGAATACGCCAACTACAAGCGCCGCACCGATCAGGAGAAGTTGCAGATCGGTTCTTTCACCAAGGCAGAATTGCTCTCGGGTCTGCTGACCAGCGTGGACAATATGGAGAAGGCGGTTGCTGCCCCTGCCGGAGAGGACTATAAGACCGGTGTGGATCTGGTGCTACGCCAATTTATGGACGCCCTGCACAAGATGGGACTGGAAGAGATCGGCGTGGAGGGTGAGCCCTTTGATCCAAACATCCATAATGCGGTGATGCGGGAGGATGCCGATGGGGTGGACGAGGAGATCGTCGCCGCCGTATTCCAAAAGGGCTATAAAATGGGGGACAGAGTGTTGCGCCCCGCTATGGTTAAGGTAGCTAATTAAGGGAAACCTTTTAGATAAACACATATAGATTAAATGGAGGTAATGAATTATGGCAAAGATTATTGGTATTGACTTGGGTACGACTAACTCCTGTGTCGCGGTGATCGAGGGCGGCGAAGCCGTCGTCATCCCCAACGCCGAGGGCGCCCGTACCACTCCTTCTGTGGTATCCTTTAAGAAGGACGGCGAGCGTGTAGTAGGCCGTGTGGCGAAGCAGTCCGCTGTGTCCGCTCCTGATCGTACGGTTTCTTCTATCAAGAGAGATATGGGTACCGACCGCAAGGTAACCATCGACGGCAAGGGTTACACGCCTCAGGAGATCTCCGCGATGATCCTGCAAAAATTAAAGGCGGATGCCGAGGCCTATCTGGGCGACACCGTCACCGAGGCGGTCATCACCGTGCCTGCCTACTTCACCGATGCTCAGCGTCAGGCCACTAAGGATGCCGGTAAGATCGCCGGCATGGAGGTCAAGCGCATCATCAACGAGCCCACCGCCGCAGCTTTGGCTTACGGCATCGACAAGGAGACCGACCAGAAGATCATGGTGTACGACCTGGGTGGCGGTACCTTCGACGTGTCCATCATTGAAATGGGTGACGGCGTGCAGGAAGTGCTGGCTACTGCCGGTAACAATCGTCTGGGCGGCGACGACTTCGACCAAAAGATCGTGGATTGGATGGTGGCTTCGTTCAAGGCGGAGACCGGCGTAGATCTGTCCGCCGACAAGATGGCGGCCCAGCGTCTGCGTGAGGCGGCGGAGAAAACCAAGATTGAGCTGTCCGGTTCTACCAGCAGCAACATCAACCTGCCCTTTATCACCGCAGATGCCACCGGTCCCAAGCACTTGGATCTGACCCTGACTCGCGCTAAGTTCAACGAGCTGACCGCTTCTCTGGTGGAGGCCACCATGGCTCCCGTGCGTCAGGCGCTGTCCGACTCCGGCCTGTCCGCTTCTCAGATTGACAAGGTGCTGCTGGTGGGCGGTTCCACCCGTATTCCCGCAGTGCAGGAGGCTATCCAGAAGTTTATGGGCAAAGAGCCCTTTAAGGGCATTAACCCTGATGAGTGCGTGGCTATGGGCGCAGCTTTGCAGGGCGGCGTACTGGGCGGCGAGGTCAAGGGCTTGCTGCTGCTGGACGTGACCCCTCTGTCCCTGGGTGTAGAGACCATGGGTGGCGTGATGACCAAGGTCATCGATCGCAACACCACCATTCCCACCAAGAAGAGCCAGATTTTCTCTACCGCTGCCGATAACCAGCCCTCCGTGGAGGTGCACGTGTTGCAGGGTGAGCGTGAGTTTGCTCGGGATAACAAGACTCTGGGTCTGTTCCATCTGGATGGTATTGCCCCCGCTCGTCGTGGCGTGCCTCAGATCGAGGTCACCTTTGATATCGACGCTAACGGCATCGTGAACGTGTCCGCCAAGGATCTGGGCACCGGTCGTGAGCAGAAGATCACCATCACCTCCAACACCAATATGTCCAAGGAGGATGTGGAGAAGGCGGTCCGCGAGGCAGAGCAGTATGCTAGCGAGGATAAGGCTCGCCGTGAAGCGGTGGATACCCGCAACAACGCGGACCAGATGGTGTATCAGTCCGAGAAGACCATCGAGGAGATGGGCGACAAGATTGATGCCGCCGACAAGGAAGACCTGCAACAGAAGTGCGATGCCTTGAAGGAAGCCCTGAAGGGTGAGGACATCGAGGCCATCAAGGCGAAGCAGGAAGAGCTGACCAAGGCATTCTACGCGGTCAGCGAGAAGCTATATCAGGCGGCCGCGGCTGCGCAGGGTGCGCCCGACGGCGGCGTAGGCCCCGACGGTGCGGCTACTCCCGACGGTGACGGGTTCTACGACGGCACCGTAAACTAAGATAATCGAATCAGCACACCGCCCGACGTCTGTCGGGCGGTGACTGGTGTTTTTAAGGAGAGGTCCTATGGCGGACAAACGCGATTATTACGAGGTGTTGGGTGTTAACAAAAACGCCTCGGATGACGAGATCAAAAAAGCCTATCGCAAAATGGCGAAGGAATATCATCCCGACCTGCACCCCGGCGACAAGGTAGCTGAGGCCAAGTTCAAAGAGGTGGGCGAGGCCTATGAGGTACTGTCGGATGCCCAGAAGAAGAGTCGCTACGACCAATTCGGCCACGCGGGTGTAGACCCCAACTTCGGTGCCGGCGGTGCCGGCGGTGCCGGTGGCTGGGGCGGCGGGGTCAACGTGGATTTCGGAGACATCGGGGACATCTTCTCCTCTTTCTTTGGCGGTGGATTTGGCGGCGGTACCCGTCGGCAGAATCCCAATGCCCCTCGACAAGGCACCGATGCGGGAGTAAACTTGTTCATCTCCTTTGAGGAGGCGGCCAAGGGTTGTAAGAAGAAAGTAGACGTGCAGCGCATCACCACCTGCGGGGAGTGCGGCGGCAACGGCGCTAAAAAGGGTACCAGCCCCACCACCTGCCCCGAGTGCGGCGGCAGCGGTCAGGTAGCCCGTGCTCAGCGTACTCCTTTTGGTGTGATGCAGACCCAGTCCCCCTGTACCCGTTGTCAAGGGCGTGGGCGCATTATTGAGAATCCCTGCCCCTCTTGCGGCGGTCAGGGTCGGGTGCGCAAGACCGAGCAGGTAGGCATCAACATACCCGCCGGCATCAACGACGGGCAGGTCATCACCATTCCAGGTCGTGGCAACGCGGGTCAGAACGGCGGTCCTGCCGGCGATCTGCAAGTGCAGGTATCGGTCCGTCCTCATCCGCTGTTTGAACGGGATGGATTTAATATCTGGTACGAGCTGCCCATCACTTATGCTCAGGCTTGTTTGGGCGCCGAGGTGGAGATCCCCACCCTGGATGGTAAGATGGAATATTCCATCAAAGAGGGCACTCAGCCCGGCGATATTCTCCGCGTTCGGGGTAAGGGTATTCCTTATCTCAATGGGCGGGGTACCGGCGATCTGTTGCTGAAAGTGGTGGTGGAAGTGCCCAAGAACCTCAATAAGGAGCAGAAGAAGATTCTGCAAGAGTTTGAGGCGGCTACCGGCGATAAGCAGTATCAGAAGAGAAAGAGTTTCTTTGACAAACTCAAAAAAGGATTCAATTAACGCAAAAAAGGGTTCTGTGCCTCTTCCACGCGCCGCTTTTCTATTTTTTTTTTTTTTT
>JAZNJO010000017.1:0-12132 GCA_045578085.1 Acutalibacteraceae bacterium
TCTTTACAGAACGAAAGAACGAGCGGAGGAACTGACTATGGAAACTGTCAGCAGTATTTACAAAGATATGGCCAACCGCACCGGTGGCGACATTTATCTGGGGGTGGTGGGTCCGGTTCGCACCGGGAAATCCACCTTTATCAAACGATTTATGGATAAACTGGTGATACCGAATATGGAGGACGGCCTCCGCCGGGAACGGGCGCAGGATGAGCTGCCTCAGTCGGCAGCAGGACGCACCATTATGACTACGGAGCCTAAGTTTATTCCCGAGCAAGCGGCGCGGATCTCTTTGGACGGAGTGACTAATATGCGGGTGCGTCTGATTGACTGTGTGGGATATATTGTGCCGTCTGCCTTGGGGTATATTGAAGAGGAACAACCTCGTATGGTGAAGACACCGTGGTATGAGGAGGAGATTCCTTTCAATATGGCGGCGGAAGAGGGGACGCGACGGGTCATCAGTGACCATTCCACCGTTGGATTGATAATTACCACCGACGGGTCCATTGCGGATATTCCCCGTGCCGAGTATGCAGAAGTAGAGGCAAGGGTAGTGCAGGAACTCAAAGATTTGCATAAACCCTTTACGGTGTTGCTCAACACGGTGGACCCACACGCGGAGTCAACTCTCTGTTTGGCAGATGAACTCAGCGCTCGCTACGGGGTGCCGGTAATCCCCATTAACTGTCAGACTATGTCCGAGCAGGAGATTCTGCAGATATTGCAGGCATTGTTGTCTCAGTTTCCTTTGCAGCGGATAGGAATTAGTCTGCCTCGGTGGTTGCTTCGATTAGAACACAATCATCCTGTTAGAGTGGCTGTGATGGAGGCTGTGCGCAAGTCCTGCATCGATGTTAAGCGGGTCGGAGATGCCGCGCGCTTGGCTTCTAATATGATCGGTTGCCGTTATGTAGAGAGCGCCAGAACAGAAGAGGTGGATTTGGGAGAGGGCGCGGCTAATGTGACGGTTACTTTGTTACCCGAACTCTTTTATCAGATCCTCAGCGAAACAACGGGTCTCTCCATTGCGGATGAGGGAGCGTTAATGGCAGCGATGACGGATATGGCGGCGATGTGTAAGAAATATGAGAAGGTTCGTGCCGCTTTGGAGCAAGTAGAGGAAACCGGTTATGGTATCGTGATGCCGAATATGGAAGAAATGACGCTTAACGAGCCGGAGATCATCCGTCAAAGCGGTCGGTACGGCGTGCGTTTGCGAGCGGCAGCTCCCTCTATTCATATGATGAAAGCACAGATCCACACAGAAGTGAGTCCAATCGTGGGTACGGAGCGGCAGAGTGAGGAGTTAGTCAATTATTTGTTGGGTCGCTTTGAAGAGGATCCTACGAAAATATGGGATTCCAACATCTTCGGCACCTCTCTTTACGGCTTGGTGAACGAAGGCCTGCACAACAAGCTGGTACATATGCCGGAGGATGCTCGTTTAAAGCTTAAAGAGACGGTAGAGCGCATTATTAACGAGGGATGCAACGGGCTGATTTGTATAATTGTGTGAGGCGAAAACCATGGTTATTCACGATCAAGAAAAAGAACAGGCGTGGGTCAATCAGCGCTTTGATGCTGAAAAGCTGAAAGAAAGTAAGCGAGAAAGAAAGAAGCCAATCTCCGTGTTGAGTGTTCAGTGCTTGGCGTGCGGGGTGATTTTGGTGTTGGCATTACTTCTGAAAGCCATCAGCCCCAATGTGTATACTCAAGCGCAGACTTTATTCCGCCGCTATTTATCTTCCAACGAAGTGCTTACTTCTTTGGCGTTGTGGTTGGATCGAGATGTAGAGGGGGAAGCGAAAGAGGGCGTAAAGGGGGATGACTTTACCCATAATAAAACCCATAATGATGCGGATTTGTTGGGGGTTTCTACTGTATGTTTACGTGTGTCGCAACCGGCGGCTGCGCCGGTTGCCCACGGTGTTTTGACGTCTCCCTACGGCTATCGAATTCACGCTACAACAGGAGAAGCTGATTTTCATCGAGGCGTGGATATCGCTGCTGAAGAGGGCGAGCCTATTCGGTCTATGTATTTCGCACGAGTGATCGATACGGGAGAGAACGCGACTTTGGGTCGTTATGTTCGATTGAAGCATGGAGAAGATGTTGTGGTGTTATACGCCCATTGTTCCCAGATAATGGTAGCTCAAAATGCCGTGGTAAAAGCGGGTGAAACCGTCGCCTTGGTGGGCAGTACCGGTGACAGTACGGGACCGCATGTGCATATTCAAGTGAGCGTGGACGGTGTTGTGTATAATCCGACGAAAATGCTGGTGGTACAGCGTTATGCTTGAATGGCGCTTCGGTGACATTCGTGTACGACTGAGCTTGTTGTTCCCGGCTTTGATAGCAACCTTGCTGCTTTTGCAACCGAATAGCTTGGCACTAACGTGTTTGCTTGCTTCACTCATACACGAAGGAGGTCATCTGCTGGCGATGGCAGTGCTGGGTGTCCGTCCCGAAGAGTGTTTGATAGGTGCTTTCGGTGTACGCATACGATTGAGTCGAAATCTAACCAGCTATGGTAAAAATTTATGGATATCCTTAGCAGGACCTTTAGCAAATGGTATTGCTTTTTGTGTTTTGATGTGTTTGGAGCATTCGGACAGCGGTGTGGTACATCTTATATTAGCGATATTCAATTTGTTGCCTGCGGCTACTCTGGATGGAGGAGAGATCTTGCGATGCGTTTTAAGTATGATGGGCTTGGAGACTCTTGTTCCTGCGGTGCTTCGATTTATTTCGGTGCTGATTTTGCTTCCGTTAGCATCCGTTAGTTTTTGGTTGTTTTTGCAACGGAGCGGAAATTTTACTTTGTTGATCGTCAGCATATATTTAGCGGCTTTAGTGATTTTTTCGGAGAAATACGAAAAAACCTCTTGACAAGAGACGGGGGTATTGCTATAATCATTGGGACGAATGAAGCAGAGCGTTGCCCGCTCTCACCCCCGGATCTTGTTCCAAAGGGTTGATATTGACACGTTTCCTACTGCGCGAGCGGTGGGTTCCTGTTTGTTGCGGGCAGCTTGGCTGTCCGCTTTTTTGTTGTAGATATGCTGTATGGAGGTGTTTCCGATAGCCAAAAAGGAGATGCAGATCAACGAGCAGATTCGTGACAACGAGGTTCGTTTGATCGGTGCAGACGGCGCTCAGTTGGGTGTTATGTCTGCTCGCGATGCTCAGAAGATGGCGGATGATGCGGGCTTGGATCTGGTGAAGATTGCTCCCACCGCCGTTCCGCCGGTTTGCCGCATTATGGATTACGGCAAGTATCGCTTTGAGCAAGCAAAGAAGGAGAAAGAAGCCCGTAAAAATCAGCACGTGGTGGACATTAAAGAAGTCCGCCTGGGTCTGAATACTGACGTGGGTGATTTCAACACTAAGGTTTCTCAGGCCAAGCGTTTTGTTGAGCACGGTGACAAGGTGAAGGTAAATATCCGTTTTCGTGGCCGTGAGATGGGTCATCCCGAGAAGGGTCTTGAGTCTATGAAGCGGTTCGCCGAGGCCTGCGAAGAATTTGCTGTGGTTGAGAAGGCCGCTAAACTGGAAGGCAGAAACATGCTGATGTTCCTGGCTCCCAAGCCCGCTAAATAAGCGGAAAGATAATCGTTGCGTACAGGCTCTGCCTGTTTACACAAACCAATTAAGGAGGACAAAAACTATGCCTAAGATTAAAACGCACAGCGGTGCGAAAAAGCGTTTCAAGCTGAGCAAGACCGGCAAGGCGATCCGTGGTCATGCTTACAAATCCCACATCCTGAACAAAAAGACCACCAAGCGTAAGAGAAACCTGCGCAAGACTGTGGCGGCCGATAAGACCAATCTGGCCACCATCAAGCGCCTGATCCCTTACAAATAATTGATCGCTAGAGACGGAGGTAAAGAAAATGGCTCGTATTAAAGGCGCTATGATGACGCGCAAGAGAAGAAAAAAAGTTCTGAAGTTGGCTAAGGGTTACTTCGGTGCCAAGTCCAAGCTGTTTAAGACCGCTAAAGAAGCGGTTATGAAGTCCGGTCAGTATGCTTATATTGGCCGTCGTCAGCGCAAGCGCGATTTCCGCCGCTTGTGGATCGCTCGGATTAACGCCGCTGCTAAGATGAACGGTATGAACTATTCCACTTTTATGAACGGTCTGAAAAAGGCCGGCGTATCCCTGAACCGCAAGATGCTCGCTGAGCTGGCGGTTTCCGATGCCGCTGCTTTCACTGCTCTGACCGAGCAGGCCAAGGCTGCTTTGAAGTAATAAGTTTGAGTTGCGTCCGACGGATTTTCGTCGGACGCAATTTTACTTTGTCCCGACAGGAGGAATGAGATATGATGGTCACCAGTAAAGATAATCAGTGGGTCAAAGAGTGGCGACGGCTGAATGATTCTGCGAAATATCGACGTGATAGCGGTTTGTTTGCCATTGAAGGCGCGCGGCTTTGTTCTGATGCATTGCGTTCCGAGGTGGAGATACAGACGGTCCTGTATACGGCGTCTGCGCTGGCTATTTATGGCGATGTGGTGGAGTCTCTCGTGGCAGTAGCTCAAAATGCGGTGGAGATCAGTCCTGAGTTGTCTCGCTATATGGGAGATACTATGAATCCACAAGGTGTGTTTTGCTGTGCAAAAATGCTTGACAATTCGCTTATAATAGATAAAATAAATATAATAGGGATTTATAATGCGTTGGAGGATATTCAGGACCCGGGTAATCTGGGAACCATCATCCGTACTGCGGAGGCTTTCGGCTTATCGGGCCTTTTGTTATCCGACGGTTGTTGTGATCCGTATAATCCTAAGGTGTTGCGCAGCAGCATGGGCGGTGTGTTTCGCTTGCCTATTCTCCGCGGTGGCAGTATGTCCGAGATGATTCCGCTTTTGCGTGAGAGAGGTCTGTCGGTATATGCCTGTGTGGTGGATGGCGACGCGACGCCAATTACATCGGTGTCGATGGGTGCCGGTTCGGTGGCGGTTATCGGCAACGAAGGCGCCGGACTTAAACCTGAAGCGGTATCTGCTTGCACAGAACGGATTACCATCCCAATGACAGGACGCGCGGAGTCGCTCAATGCTTCTATGGCGGCTGGCATCATCCTTTGGGAGATGACTCGACCGAAGGACTAACGAAAAAGGGGGAAGACTAATGGACAGTCGGATGTACTGGATATGGCTGCAACAAGCGTTGCCGGCCGGCTGTCGTATGGCTTCTGAGCTGTTAGATCTTTTCGGTCATCCTAAGGCGATCTATGAGGCGGACGAGAAGGCGTTGATCGATGCTGGTTTGGATAAGTCTTTTCGCCGTCGTTTGATGGATAAATCCGTCGATCGTGCCCGCCGTATTTTGAATCGGGTGCTGGCGTTGGGAGATTGGTTGCTTACCCCGGACGATGCGATGTATCCACTCACGTTACGGCAGATGCCGGATTGTCCGTTAGTATTGTATGCGCGAGGAGAACTTCCGGATTTGGACAGAATACCTGCCGTTGCCTTGGTAGGTACTCGTCACGTTACGCAGGAGGGATATCGTGAGGCCTATTCCTTGGCTGCCGGTTTGGCGGCGGGTGGTATGGTTGTGGTTAGCGGCGGCGCCATCGGTGTGGACCGAGCGGCACACAGCGGTGCCTTGGATGTAGATGGATTGACCATCGTGGTGTTGGCTTGCCCGCTTACGGAAGAGTATCCCCGCGAAAATGCCGATCTGCGCCGGCGCGTGTTGGCGCAGGGCGGTTTGCTGTTAAGTGAGTTCCCTCACGGCGAACCATATAAGTGTCAATTCCCCATACGTAACCGCATTATTGCCGGTTTGTCCCAAGCTGTATGTCTTGGTGAAACGCCGGTGCGCAGTGGTGCTCGAATTACAGCGCGATTGGCACGAGAGCAGGGGAGCGATGTGTATGCGTTACCCGGCGCACTGGCCGGTCATCGCAATGACGGCTCCCACAAGGAGATTCAGGGCGGTGCTACCTTAATTATCCGCGCCTCTGAGGTGGTTCAGGATTATACTTCGCTATTTCCCGGTATGTTGGATGTAGAATTAGCGGAAGAAGCACAGAAACGATGCGAAAAACTAACGATTGATGTGCAACACTCCCGTTTAAAACATAAGCAATCTAAGCAAGAAAAAGTGTCAAAAGCAGTGATAGAAACAAAGCAGGAATGTATTGCTCCTGTTACTGTTTGTCTCGATAGTGCTTCTGAGCAGGCCAAACGAGTATATGAACAATTAACCTATCACCCCCAGCCGGTCGATCTGCTGGCGCAAGCCACAGAAATGACCGTTGCATCCTTGTTGGTGGCTTTAACTGAGTTGGAAATGATCGGCTGCGTTGAAAACTCTGCCGGTCAACAATATAAACGCGTTTAATTCGTCTTTTCGAAGAGAAAGGAAGAGTTCTTATGGCAAAATTAGTGATTATGGAGTCGCCTGCAAAGGCAAAGACTGTTAAGAAGTATCTGGGTAATGATTACGAAGTGGTTGCCTCTATGGGGCATATTCGCGATTTGCCCAAAACGCTGTTGGGTGTGGATGTAGACCGTGGTTTTCGTCCCCATTATGTGGATATCCCCGGTAAAACCGGACTGATCCGTCAGCTTAAAGCGATGGCGCAGGAGAGCGACGATATCTTTCTGGCAACCGACCCTGACCGAGAAGGTGAGGCAATTGCGTGGCATCTGGCGCAGGTGCTGGGCGTGGAGGAGAGCCGCACCAAGCGTGTGACATTCAACGAGATCACTCGCAGTGGTGTGACTACGGGTATGGAGCATCCCAGAGCGCTGGATACTAATTTAGTAAATGCTCAGCAGGCGCGTCGTGTACTGGATCGTATTGTGGGCTATAAATTGAGCCCATTCCTGTGGAAGAAAGTGCGTAAAGGTTTGTCCGCTGGTCGTGTGCAGTCAGCCACTGTGAGCTTGGTGGTGGATCGTGAGCAGGAGATTCGTTCCTTTGTCAGCGAAGAATACTGGACTCTGGATGCCACTTTGTCGGTTTCTGAAAAAGGTCGTGCATTCCCTGCTCGTTTCTTTGGCGATGCCAAGGGTAAGATCAAGATTGTAAACGAAGAACAGGCCAACACCATTCTTTCTCAGCTGAAGAATGCCACCTATGTGGCGGAAAATGTGAAGACGGGCACTCGTCGTGTGGCTCCTGCGCCACCGTTTACCACCTCTACTTTGCAGCAGGAGGCTAATCGTAAGCTGAATTTTTCTTCCCGTCGCACAATGAAAGCGGCCCAAGAACTGTATGAAGGTGTGGAGGTTGCTGATATTGGTGCCACCGGTTTGATTACCTATATGCGTACCGATTCTTTGCGTATTTCTGATGAAGCGCGCAAAGCCGGTATCGATTACGTTCGTTCTGTTTTCGGCAATGAGTATCTGCCTTCCAAAACTCGTGTGTTCAAAACTAAAAGCACGGCGCAGGATGCTCACGAAGCGATTCGTCCCTCGGTGCCTTCTATTACACCTGCTCAGGTGAAGGATTCGTTGTCCTCCGATCAGTATCGCTTGTATAAACTGATTTGGGAACGGTTTATGGCCAGTTTGATGGCAGACCAAATACAAAATACCTGTCAAGTCGATATTACTGCCGGAGATTATGTGTTTAAGGCTTCCGGTTATACCGTTAAGTTCGAGGGTCATACCGTTCTGTATGTGGAGGGCAAAGATGAGAAAGACGATGAGAATAAACCCTTGCCTGTAATCAAGCAGGGAGATACGTTGTTCTGTCGTGAAATTGCCGGTAATCAACATTTTACGCAGCCACCCTCTCGTTATACCGAAGCTACTCTCATTAAAGCTATGGAGGAGAATGGCATTGGTCGTCCCTCCACCTATGCGCCTACGGTCAGCACAGTGCTGAATCGTGAGTATGTAGAGAGGGAAGGAAAGTCGCTAAAACCTACTTCGTTGGGTGAGATCATCACTCAGCTGATGAAAGAGCAGTTCCCCGAGATCGTAGATCTTGAATTCACCGCACATATGGAAAAACAGTTGGACGGTGTGGAAAACGGTAAGGCCAATTGGGTTAAAGTTCTGGAGGAGTTCTACAAGGGTTTTGTGGTAGCTTTGCGTCAAGCTGAAGAGAATCTTGAAAAGGTTCGTGTGCCTGAGGTGGAAAGCGGTGAAGTGTGCGAGCTTTGTGGTCGTCGTATGGTTATCAAGACGGGTCGTTACGGTAAATTCCTGGCCTGTCCCGGCTATCCTACTTGTAAGAATACCCGTCGTATTGTGGAGTCTACCGATGGTGTGTGTCCTCAGTGCGGTGGTGCTATTGTGGCTAAGAAATCCAAAGGTGGTCGCAAGTTCTTTGGTTGTGCGAATTATCCCAAGTGCAATTTTGCAACTTGGAATGAGCCTAGCAAAGAGTTGTGCCCTCGTTGCGGCAAGACCCTGTTTCGTAAGAAAGGGAAGAGTGCTGAGTTGATTTGTCTGACCCCCGGTTGCGGCGACAGTAAGTGATAGGCAGAAAGGAGCAGAGTATGTCCGTTACGGTGATCGGCGCCGGTTTGGCTGGTTGCGAGGCCGCTTGGGCGGTGGCGCGGCAAGGCATCCCGGTGAACCTATGGGAGATGAAACCGAAGAAATATACTCCGGCACATCGTAGTGATGGATTTGCCGAACTGGTCTGCTCTAATTCTTTGAAAGCACGCCGTGTGGAAAGCGCCGCAGGACTTCTGAAAGAAGAAATGCGGAGATTGGGGAGCCTTTGCGTACCCATTGCTTATGAATGTGCGGTGCCTGCCGGCGGGGCATTGGCAGTGGATCGAGATCGGTTCTCCTCTATGGTGACCGAGAAAATCGTTAATCACCCGCTGATTACCGTAGTGCAAGAGGAGGTAACCTCCATTCCTGAGGATGGGGTGGTCATTGTTGCTTCAGGCCCCTTAACCTCGGACGCTCTGGCCGATTCTATTGCTTCTTTATGCGGTGGTGGTTTGCATTTCTATGATGCAGCAGCTCCCATTGTGACGGCAGACAGCGTGGATATGAACAGCGCCTTTCGTGCTTCTCGTTACGATCGGGACGAAAGTGGAGACGGCGACTATATCAATTGTCCGTTGAACAAAGAAGAGTACGAGGCCTTTCATCAGATGTTGATTACGGCAGAGAGTGCGCCGCTCCATGAGTTTGATAAATTGACGGTATACGAGGGGTGTATGCCCATAGAGGTGCTGGCCAAGCGAGGGAGTGATTCCATTCGTTTTGGTCCGATGAAGCCGGTTGGCTTGCGGGATCCTCATACGGGGCATCGTCCGTGGGCGGTAGTGCAGTTGCGTGCCGAAAATGAGGAAGGTACTTTGTACAATCTGGTCGGTTTCCAGACCAACCTCAAATTTCCCGAGCAAAAAAGAGTATTCGGTATGATTCCTGCACTAAAAAATGCAGAATTTATGCGGTACGGTGTGATGCATCGTAATACTTTCCTGAACGCTCCTGCTTTGTTAGACGGTGCTTTTCGTCTGAAAGATCATCCAACCTTGTTCTTTGCCGGTCAGATGACCGGTGTGGAAGGATATATGGAGTCGGCGGGATCCGGTATTTTGGCAGGACTCAATGCGGTGCGTACTCTGCGTGGGCAGGAACCTATGATTTTGCCGCGAGAAACTATGTTGGGAGCGCTTGCTGCACACGTGAGCACACCTAATGAGGACTATCAGCCGATGGGAGCGAATTTTGGTATTCTTCCTACATTAGATACTCACATTCGAGATAAAAAGCTGCGTTATGCGGCTTTGGCACAGCGTTCTTTGGAACGGTTGGATGGGATGATTAAGGAAATAACGGATTTATTTCCGGTAACTGAGAGCGAGGATGAATAAATGAAAATCATCGTAGACGCGTTTGGCGGCGATAATGCGCCGTTGGAGATTCTAAAAGGTGCAGCGCAAGCGGTTGCTGCCTATGGTCATCAAATTATTTTGACCGGTGATGAAGCGGTACTCAGACAGGTGGCGGCAGATAATGCTATCTCCTTAGAGCATATGGAAATCGTTCACGCTTCTGATGTGATGACTATGGAGGATCACCCTAAGAGTATTCTCCGTGAACATAAGGACAGTTCAATGGCGGTGGCTTTGCGCTTGCTGGCCGAGGGGTATGGTGAAGCGGTAGTCAGTGCCGGTAGTACCGGTGCACTGTTGATGGGGGGCACCTTTATCGTTAAGCGCATTAAGGGTGTTTCTCGGCCTGCCCTGGCGCCTGTTATGCCCTCGGATGATCAGCCTTTTATGCTGATTGATTGCGGTGCCAATGCTGATTGTCGTCCCGAGATGTTGGTTCAGTTTGCTCATATGGGCAGTATCTATATGTCTCATATGTATCCTCGTGAAGGTGGTCCTCGTGTTGGTCTGCTGAACGTGGGTACCGAGGACACCAAGGGCGGCGAATTGCAGTTGGCCACTTTCCCGCTTCTCAAAGAGAGCGGTCTGAATTTCATTGGTAACGTGGAAGCCCGTGACGTGCCTGCGGGCGTGGCGGATGTGGTGGTGGCTGACGGTTTTGCCGGAAATGTGTTGCTGAAAACACTGGAAGGCACCGTGGATATGATGCTTAAAAACCTAAAAGCATCTTTTATGTCTTCTCTGCGTACTAAGATCGGAGCTGCCTTGGTAATGCCCGGCCTGCGCTCTCTTAAAAAGAAGCTGTCCACCTCTGAATACGGTGGTGCGGTCCTGTTGGGTGTTAATAAACCCGTTATTAAAGCTCATGGCAATTCTCAGGCGAAGGGCTTTTGCAGTGCTATCCGTATAGCTGCGGAATTTGCCGCCAGCGGTGCGGTAGAGCAGATTGAAGCCACATTGGGTAAGAAGAAAGTAAAAGAGGAATCTGCGGAATGAGAGTGCTGGAGGTTCTGACGTTTCTATTTTGTGAAAAATACGGTTGTAATCCCGAGGATGTTGAGATGGCGGCCACACTGGATGACTTAAATATTGCCCCTCATGAGAGGGATGATATGGCAGTATTCTTAGGCGAAATGTATGGTGTTACCATTGATGATACTATGTTGGACGAGTTTCGGACGGTGGAAGACGTTGTCGGCTTTATTGAGGATTATTTGTGCGAAAAGGAGTGATGAGTTGTGGCCAAAGATTTATCTTTACTGATGAATGAGATTGGGTATACGTTTCACAATGTGTCTCTTTTGGAAAAAGCATTGACTCATTCTTCTTTCGCTAATGAGGGGCACAGCCAAACAGAGCATTATGAACGGCTGGAATTTTTGGGTGATTCGGTGTTAGGATTTATTACGGCACGCTATCTCTACGAGAAGGATCGTGGTCCTGAAGGCGAACTCACCAAATTGCGGGCCGCCGTGGTATGTGAGAAAGCGCTTTGTTCCTATTCCAAACAACTAGGATTGGGGCAGTATATGCGACTGGGTCGCGGTGAGATGCACAGTGGCGGCGCAGAGCGCCCGTCCATTTTGGCGGATATGTACGAGGCCGTACTGGCAGCTATCTACTTAGACGGTGGTATGGAACCGGCTGAACAGTTTGTATTGCGTTTTATTATTCCTGAGGCAGAGACACAGCGGCGCCGCCAGTTTAAAGATTATAAGACCGCCTTGCAGGAGATCGTCCAACAGAATCCGGGCGAACGGTTGGAATATGTCCTGTCCGGCGAGTTTGGTCCCGATCACAACAAAACGTTTGTGACCGAGGTGCACCTTAATTCCAACGTTATCGGCGTGGGCCGTGGGCACAGCAAGAAGGAATCCGAGCAGCAGGCTGCCCGTGAGGCCTTGAAGCTGATGGGCTATGAATCATTCTAAGGGAGGTATCAGCGTTGGTTTTAAAAGCACTGGAATTACACGGATTTAAATCCTTTCCCGATAAGACCGTATTGAACTTCAGCGATGGTATGACCGCCGTTGTGGGTCCCAACGGTAGTGGTAAATCCAATATCAGTGATGCCATCAAGTGGGTGTTAGGCGAACAGTCCAGTAAGTCCCTGCGTGGCTCTAAAATGGAGGACGTCATCTTCAACGGCACTGCACAGCGCCGCCCTATGGGCTATGCAGAGGTGTCCTTGGTTATTGACAATACCACCCGTATGCTGGAGATGGATGCAGATGAGGTGCGGGTCACCCGTCGCTGCTATCGTTCCGGCGGTAGTGAATATCAGCTTAATGGAGC
>JAZNJO010000018.1:0-39786 GCA_045578085.1 Acutalibacteraceae bacterium
ATAATAAAGCTTTAGCTATGAGTAGAAAAAATATCCTCCTTCGTCTAAAATAAGAAGTGGGTTTGCCAACCACAACAAAAAGACGAAGGAGGAACCAAGTCGTGAAACTTGATACAGAAAGTTTAGCACATACTCGATGGAATTGCAAATATCATATTGTTTTTGCCCCAAAATATCGCCGTCAGGTGATATACGGAAAAATCAAAGCAGACATAGGGATTATGTTGCGAAAATTGTGTGAATACAAGAAAATAGAAATACTGGAAGCAGAGGCGTGCAAAGATCACATACATATGCTTGTGTCGATACCGCCGAAGTACAGCGTGTCGCAAATAATGGGATATCTGAAAGGCAAAAGTAGTTTGATGATATTTGAAAAGTATGCCAATATGAAATACAAGTACGGAAATCGTCATTTTTGGTGCCGAGGATATTACGTCGACACGGTAGGACGCAACAAAAAGCAGATACAAGAATATATCCGCAATCAGTTGCAAGAAGATGTTGCGAATGATCAAATGACGATGAAAGAATATATCGACCCGTTTACGGGTCAGCCAGTAAAAGAAGGCTAAAACACGGCCCCTTTAGGGGCAGCCGGTGAAAGAGTTGCGGTTGGCAAACCTTTCGGCGGGCCTATAGGCCCAGCCGGCATTATGCCCTAAGGGGGCTGTGCAAACCACCGGCACGGCCGGTGGTTATGATTCCGGGTCCTTCCCTTTTCTTGTTTGACACCGGCAAGGGTTTGTGGTACATTAGAGAAAACCGTAAAAACGGGAGGACGATAGAATGAAAGAAAAAATTGCATTTTTAGCAACTCAGTTTGGTATTGAAGGAACCGTGCAGGAGATTTCCGTCATCAGTCACGGTAACATCAATACCACTTACGACGTGACCGTGGCAGGTTGCCGCTATGTGTTTCAGAAACTGAATATTTTCGTATTCAAGAATCCCAAGCGCATTATGGAGAATATTGCCCGCATCACCGAACATATTGCCGCAAAGCTGACGGATGCCGGTGAGAGCCCCGATCGGGTGATGCATTTCCATAAAACGGCAGCGGGCAAGAACTATTACATAGACGATCAGGGCTTCTGGCGGGTGTCGGATTACGTGCCCAACACGGTCACCTATAATGCCTGTGACGATCTGGATAAGTTGAGAAGTGCGGGGCATGCCTTCGGTGATTTTCAGACCATGCTGGCGGATTTTGATGCCACCCTGTTGTATGAAACTATCCCCAACTTCCATAATACCCGCAGTCGTATTGCGGTTCTGCTGCGCCACGTGAACGAGGATCCTTGCGGTCGAGCGGAGGAAGCCGCTGCGGAAATTGAAAAAATCAAGGAATATAAAACTTTGGCCATAAGACTCAACGAGCTCATCGATTCACAGGAATTGCCGTTGCGGGTGACCCACAATGACACCAAGATGAATAATGTCCTTTTTGACGCGGACACGCAAGAAGCTAAGACGGTCATCGATCTGGACACGGTGATGCCTGGTCTGGTGGCTCATGATTTCGGCGATGCGGTGCGGTATGCCGCTAACACGGCAGCAGAAGATGAACCGGATTTGTCCAAGGTGTCGCTGGATATGGCCAGATATCGTGCTTTTGCTGAGGGTTTCGTCCCACCCATTGCTCACTCTCTGACCAAGATGGAGATCGACACTTTGGCGCTGGGTGCGTTTGTCATTACGGTGGAATTGGCGGTACGCTTTTTGGACGACTACATCACCGGTGACCAGTATTTCAAGACCTTGTATCCTGGACACAACTTGGTGCGTACTCGTTGTCAATTAGCATTGGCGGCGGATATGTACCGCCATCTGGAAGAAATGCAGGCAATTGTGGAACAAATCGCCACCGCCCCTGCGATATAAGCAAAAAGTACGGATGAGTCGTTGGCTCATCCGTGCTTTTTGTTTTCTAAGCATATACCATTACCTTTGCGCATAAGGTATAGGGGTGATGGTATGAAAAAAAGACAGAAAACCCTTCGAAAATGGTTGCTTCGCGTTGGCGCAGGGGCACTGGCGCTTTTTTTGTTATTGCCTATCAACTGGGGCGAGGTGAGCCGTCGGGCCGCGCTGGTAGCGGTGGGGCTGCGCCAACCGATACAGGCGATGCAGGTTGCCGAGCACCAATTTACTGCCCAGCAAGGAGAAATAGTGACACCCCCCACTACACAGATGGCCCCGTGGGATTATACCCCCCCTGTGGACACCACCGTGCCGGATATTCCCACGGCGGCGGCACCTCTTACCGCGCCGCCGATCACGATGATGTCGCCACCCGGTGAAAAAGGGGACGGCGGTAAGGTGATCGAAAAGAAAATGAGCACAGGAGATCGCTCCAAAAACGGCATTGCCATCATCAATCGCAGCGGTACGGCGGTGGATATTGCCGCTGCACTGGCACGAGAGTGGAACGTGACCCTGACCACTACCGATGCGCCGCAAGTGCTCATTCTACACACCCACGGTAGCGAGGGCTATATGACCTACGATGCGGGTTATTATAACAGCGGTGACCGCAACCGAACCGAAGATCATACAAAAAATGTGTGTGCGGTAGGCGAGGCCATTCGGCTTGTTTTGGCACAGCATGGTATCACAGCAGTCCACGACACAACTGTTCACGATCGTCCCGTGTATTCGGGTGCCTATACCCGTTCCGCAGAGGCGGCGAAGAAATGGTTGGAGCAGTATCCCACCATTCAGGTGGTGCTGGATATTCATCGGGACGCCATAATGGAGGGGGACACCAACATTGTAAAACCGACTGCCGTGGTGGATGGGAAAAAGGCGGCGCAAATGATGCTTATTACGGGTGTCGTGTCTACCGAGGGGCTCCCCCACCCCTATTGGCAGGAGAATTTGGCCTTTTCCACCCGTCTGCAACAGGCGATGGACAGAGTGTCTCCCGACCTGATGCGCCCCCTCAACACCGTAGCCAGTCGGTATAACCAGCACCTGTCTGCGGGTTGGGTGCTGGTAGAGGTGGGCAGCGAGGGCAACACGGTGGAGGAGGCAGTGTATGCAGGGCAACTGCTGGCACAGACGCTGGTGATGTTGCTTAATTGACAAACGCCGCCCCTTCGGGTAAAATAAGGAAGAAAAACAACAAGGAGGCGGTTTATATGTCCACCACCATCGCAGCCGTATCCACTCCGTCCGGCGCCGCCGGGCTGGGCGTGGTGCGTCTGTCGGGCCCCGAGGCTCTGGCCATTGCGGATGCGATATTTCGTTCAGTGAACGCGTGCAAACAACTGAAAACCATGAATGGCTATACCGCCTCCTATGGACACGTATTTGATGAGGATGGAGCGGTGGACGAGTGCGTGGCGCTGGTATTCCGTGCCCCCCACAGCTATACCGGCGAGGATGTAGTGGAGTTTTCCTGCCACGGAGGCCGCTATCTGTTGCAGCGGGTGCTCCGCGCCTGTTTGGCGAAGGGTGCGGTCTCTGCCGGGCCGGGCGAATTCACCCGCCGTGCCTTTCTCAACGGCAAAATGGATCTGACCCAAGCAGAAAGTGTAATGGGTCTTATCGCCGCAGAGGGTCGCTTGGCGGCAGGCACTGCGCTGGCGGCGCGGGAGGGTGCCGTGTATCGCCGCTTGGAGAGCATTAAGACCGTGCTGCTTAAAGTCAACGCCCAGTTCGGCGCGTATATCGATTATCCTGACGAGGATATTCCTGAGTTGTCTCCCGTCGCTTTATCTCATACGATAGAAGAATCTGTCGCTGCCTTGACGGCGCTGCTGTCCACCTTTGATGCGGGTCGGGTGCTCCGCGAGGGCATCGACACCGCCATCGTGGGCAGCCCCAACGTAGGCAAGTCCACACTAATGAACTGTCTGGCGGGTTGCCAGCGGAGCATCGTCACCGACATTGCGGGAACCACCCGCGACGTGGTGGAGGAGACAGTGCGGCTGGGCGAGGTGACCCTGCGGTTGGCGGATACGGCGGGCCTGCGGGAGACCGGCGACACGGTGGAGAGTGTGGGCGTTACCTTAGCTCGTCAACGAATGGGGCGGGCGGCGCTGGTCATCGCCGTGTTTGACGGTGCACATCCCTTATCCGAAGAGGACAAAGCCTTGGCGGATAGTCTGTCGGATCGTATCGCCGTGGCGGTGGTAAACAAGGCGGACAAGCCGCAGGCGGCAGATGCAGACTGGCTGCGCGAGCGGTTCTCTTACGTAGTGAGCCTGTCGGCTAAGGAGAACGAAGGTGTGGAGGCACTGGTCGCCGCCGTTACCGAATTAACCGGTGTGGGACGGCTGGATGCAGCCCAACCGGTGCTTACCACCGAGCGGCAACGGCAATGCGCTGCCACCGCGCTTAACTGCTTGGAGGAGGCTGCGGCCGCATTGACGGGAGGACTCACCTTGGACGCGGTCAGTGTCAGTATCGACGGGGCCCTGAACGCCCTACTGGAACTCACCGGCGAGCGAGCAACCGAAGCGGTGGTGGAGCAGGTGTTTGCCGATTTCTGTGTAGGAAAATAACAAAAAAGCCGGGGCAACTTTTGTTGCCTCGGCTTTTTACAACTTTTCTCTTAGGGCTTTTGCTCTTCTTGTTTCATCTGTTTTTGTTTTTTCTTGCGAATGTTGCGGCGCAGAGTCAGGATGACCGCTACCACCACGACGCCTATGAGCGCCAGATACGGCAGGGAAACGACCAGGAACACGAACACTTCCTCCAGGAAGGTGCCCACGCCCTGTAAACTCTCCTTAAAGCCCACGCCGATGCGCTGCCACACAGTTTCCGGCTCGGTGATTTCGGTGTATTCCTTGACCTCCGATACGTCCAGATGCACGGTGGCGTAGTCCACCTGATTGTCAAACACCCGCAGGGCAGAGGTGACCTGTTCCAATTCGGTGCGCACGTCGGTAAGCCGCTGCTCGATGGTCAGCAGGTCGTCCAGCGTCTCCGCCTTGGCCAACAGTTCCAATAGGCGGCTCTCCTCGGTCTGCAAGGCCTTCATGCGGCTCTCGGTGGCTACGTAGCTGAGGGTCACGTCCTCCACCGTTTTGTTGGAAGAGACGATGTTGGAGATGGCGGTGACCTTGTCGATAAAGGCGTTCAGATCCTTAGCGGGGATGCGAATGGTGATGTCGGCGCTGCGATACCGTCTGCCGCTGTATGCGCTGCCGTTGCGCACGTGGGAGCTCTCGATATAGCCGCCCAGTTCAGCGATGCGGCTATCCAGCTGCGTCAGTACCGTATCCAGGTTTTCGGTCTCCACGGACATATATACCGTCTGGATGAGCTTGCGGTTTTCCGGTAGCGCGGAGGAATTCTCCGTCTCGGTCGCCACCTCGTCCTTAGCGATGTAGTCCGTCTCCGGGGCGTCGTTTGGGGCCATAGCCTTGCCGCAGCCGGTGAGTCCCAGCAGCAGAATGACGCACAAGAGCCATACCAGTGTCTTCCGAATGTTCATATCGTTTCCTCCTTTGACAATTGGTTTTCGGGGGTTAGCCTACCACAAATATAGCATAAGGGGAACCATTATGCAACTGTTTTGACAAAAGGGGTGTTGTTTGTAAGGATGGACAAGGACGATTCAAAAGATAAGGAAGGGCGGAGCAACCGTCGGGTGCTCCGCCCTTTTGTCGTATTTCTTATTCGTCGTCCAGTTTCAGCACCGCCATAAAGGCCTCCTGGGGCACCTCTACGCTGCCCAGTTGGCGCATCCTCTTCTTTCCCTCTTTCTGCTTTTCCAGCAGTTTCTTCTTGCGGGTAATGTCGCCGCCGTAGCACTTAGCCAGCACGTCCTTGCGCATGGCACGCACCGTCTCACGGGCGATAACCTTGCCGCCAATGGCGGCCTGCACCGGCACTTCAAAGAGCTGGCGGGGAATGTTGTCTTTTAGTTTCTCGCACATTTTCCGAGCGCGGGTGTAGGCGTTGCCGGAGAACAGGATGAAGGACAGAGCGTCCACCATCTCGCCGTTGAGCAGAATATCCAACTTCACCAGATCGCTCTTGACGTAGCCTTTCAGTTCATAGTCGAAGCTGGCGTAGCCCTTGGTGCGAGATTTCAGCGCGTCGAAGAAATCGTATACAATCTCGTTGAGGGGCAGTTCGTAATGAATGTCCACGCGGGTAGGATCCAGATATTTCATATCCTTAAATACACCGCGGCGCTCCTGACACAACTCCATAATGTTACCCACGTAATCGTTGGGGGCGTAGATGTGCGCCTCCGCAATGGGTTCCTCTGCCATTTTTATATTGGTGGGGTCGGGATAGTTGGTGGGATTGTCCACCATAATCACGGTGTCGTCGGTGAGGGTGATGCGGTAGATAACGCTGGGAGCGGTGGTGATGAGGTCCAGATTATATTCCCGCTCCAAGCGCTCCTGAATGATCTCCATATGGAGAAGTCCTAAGAAACCGCAACGGAAGCCGAAGCCCAGCGCCACCGAGGTCTCGGGCTCCCAAGTCAGAGAGGCATCGTTGAGTTGCAGACGTTCCAGCGCCTCGCGAAGATCCTGATAATGGGCGCCGTCCGCAGGGAACACGCCGCAGAACACCATGGGATTGACCTTGCGGTAGCCGGGGAGCGGCTCGGCGGCGGGCTTCTGGGCGTGGGTAATGGTGTCGCCCACGCGGGCGTCACCTACGGTCTTAATGGAGGCGGCCAGGTAACCTACCTGACCTGCGCGAAGCTCCTTGGTGGGCTCCAGACGGCCGGGGCGCATCACGCCCACTTCCACCACGTCGAAGGTGGCGCCGCTGGCCATCATCTTGATGGTGTCGCCGGCCTTTACCACGCCGTCCATTACGCGGAAATACACGATAACGCCCCGATAACTGTCGTAGTAACTGTCAAAGATCAGGGCTTGCAAGGGCTTGGTGTCGTCGCCTTCGGGAGGGGGCAGTTTGACAATAGATTCCAGCACATCCTCGATGCCGATGCCCGCCTTGGCGGAGATGCGAGGGGCATCGGAGGCTTCGATTCCGATAATATCCTCCACCTCGGTCGCCACCCGATCCGGGTCGGCGGCAGGCAGATCGATCTTGTTGATGATCGGGAGGATCTCCAAGCCGTGCTCGGCGGCCAGATAGGTGTTGGCCAGCGTCTGAGCTTCCACGCCCTGACTGGCATCTACCACCAACAGAGCTCCCTCGCAGGCGGCCAGGGAACGGCTCACCTCGTAGTTGAAGTCCACGTGGCCGGGGGTATCGATCACGTTAAGGGTGTATTCCTCCCCGTCCTGTGCCTTGTATTGCAGCGTTACTGCGTGGGCTTTAATGGTGATGCCCCGTTCCCGTTCCAAATCCATACTGTCCAGGAGCTGTTCCTCCATATCCCGCAGTGCCACGGTGTTGGTCTTTTCCAACAAACGGTCCGCCAGAGTGGACTTGCCGTGGTCGATATGGGCAATAATGCAGAAATTGCGAATATGTTGTTTGATGTCAGCCATCGGTTGGCACCTCGTTTCTATACAAATCAAGTTATTATAGCATTTTTTCTCCCCTTTGACAAGCAAAACCGTTGAAAAGTTAGGGATATAATGGTAAAATGAAAAAAAGCCCATCATAAGGAGGACGACACAATGGATTGGACCGAGGTATGCATACGGGTGCCTACTGCCGATACGGACGAGGCGGCGGCCATTGCCAACATGGCGGTGCCCTACGGCATTTATATTGAGGATTACAGCGATTTAGAGCAGGGTGCTCGGGAGATCGCCCGCATTGATCTCATCGACGAGGATCTGCTGGCTAAGGAGCGGGAACATTCTCTTATTCATATTTACATTTCCCCCGAGGATAATCCGCCTGAGGCGGTGGCCTTCCTGCGGGAGCGGTATACCGCTGTGGGCATTACACACGAAGTGGTGGCGCAGACCGTTAACGAGGAGGACTGGGCCAATAACTGGAAGAAATATTTTAAGCCCCTTCCTGTGGGCGAAAAACTGCTCATCTGCCCCTCTTGGGAGCAGACCGACAATCCCGAAGGGCGGGCGGTGCTGTCCATTGACCCCGGTATGGCCTTCGGTACCGGTGGGCACGATACTACCCGTTTGGTGTTGGAAACCTTGGAGCAATACGTGACCGAGGGCTGCGATTTCTTAGATGTAGGTTGCGGCAGCGGCATCTTGTCTATCGCTGCGTGCCTATTGGGTGCCGGTCATGCTGTGGGTATCGACATTGACGCTTTGGCGGTCAAGACCGCCATCGAAAACGGCGAGTTGAACGGGTTGACCTCGCCTCGTTACGAGATCCGACTGGGGGATCTGGCGAAGGATGTGAGCGGTCGGTTCCCTGTTATCGCAGCCAACATTGTGGCGGACGCCATTATTATGCTTTCTCCCGCCATCCCCGCCTTGCTGGCAGAGAACGGCGTGTATATCGTATCCGGCATCATCGACACCCGCGAACAGGACGTGCTGACGGCGTTGGACAAGTGTGGTTTTACCGTAGCTGAGCGGCGGGAACACGGCGGCTGGTTGTGTATGGTGTGTAAACGGAAGTAAGGAGACGTATCTATGCCCCGATTTTTTGTTAATGAACCCTTGGCGGTGGGAAGCGATGCCACCATAGAAGGGGCGGATGCCCGTCATATCGGCAGTTCCCTGCGAATGACGATAGGGGAGCGTCTGACATTGTGCGATGGTATGGGCACCGACTACGATGCCGAAATTACCGCCGTGGAGCGGGAACGGGTCGCTCTGACGGTGCTTGCCGCTACCCCATCGGTGACGGAGCCCACACTTGCGGTGACTCTATATATGGGTCTGCCCAAGAGCGATAAAATGGAATGGATCATTCAAAAATGCGTGGAGTTGGGCGTGACGGCGATTGTGCCGGTGGCCATGGCGCGGAGCGTTGTACGCTTGGATGCCAAGGATGGAGCCAAAAAGCAGGCCCGCTGGCAGAAGATCGCCGATGAGGCTGCCGGACAGAGCGGGCGGGGCATCCTTCCTGAGGTGGAAGCCCCCATTAGCTGGAAACAGGCGCTGGCACGGTGGAAAAAAGAGAACACCCTCCTGTGCTACGAGGGTGGCGGCGCACCCATCGGACAGCTGGTGACTCCCGAGGATACCGCTGTGAGTCTGGTAGTGGGTCCCGAGGGCGGATTTGACCCGGTAGAGGTGATAGCAGTCACCGATCTGGGTGGGCGCATCGCTACCCTGGGCCCTCGTATTCTACGGTGCGAGACTGCCCCCATTGCGGCCCTATCGGTGCTGATGGAAAAAAGTGGTAATATGGAGTGATTAGATGCCAACGAAGAAACCGAAAACGCCTAAAAACCTTCTGGAAGAAACCGTAGTGGTGATAAATACCGACCTGCCTACCGCTATTTTGCGGTTGCAGGAGCTCAACGGACGGGGCCGTGATACCGACACCAACGATAGAAGGTTGCTGTTTTTCAGCAACCGTAAGGGCCGCTTTACCATCGCAGAAGCGACGCGAAATCGTTACGAGGTTGCTGCCCGGGCGGTGGGACTGCAGGGCGGTCTGTATGTAGAGGACGGCAAGACCAAGGCGGTGGTGTACACCTATCGGCTGGGGGGCACGGTGCTGGGTATAATCTTGGAGGTGCTGGCGGGTCTGGTGATGTTGGCTGTGAGTCTTCTGTACAGCATTTCGTTGCTTCAGACCGAGTTTTCCACCCGGACGCTGCTGGTCAGCGCACTGTTGATGGCGATATCCATTGCCTTTCCGGTGCACGGTGTGATCCGTATGAAAAGAGGAAAACGGGGTAGAGAGAGCGATGCGGACATCCTCAAAGAGGATGCCCTGCGCCGACTGACCGCCATCAATCAGTGGGACAAATAAATATATACAATTCGTATAAATCAACCAAGATATAACAGAGAGACCTGCAAAACCCGCAGGTCTCTCTGTTTTTTACATCCCTTGAGCGATCTGTGTGAGCTCCAATGGAGAATAGTCTGGCTGCAGAGCGGCGTGGATGCTCATACCCAAAAGTCGTGCCCCGCGGGAAATGAGCAGATCCACCTCTCGCGGGGTTACCATCATCGGTGGGTCGGAGGGCGTGACGTCTTCGCCGATGCGGTCCGCCACGAGGGTGGCGGCATCCACCACCGTGGGCATTCCCATGCCGATGACCGGTACCCCCAGCACCTCCCGATTTAGCGGACGGCGGTCGTTGCCTACCCCGCTGCCGGGGGAAATGCCTGTGTCACACAGTTGCACCGTGCACCCTAGTCGGCGGGCACTCCGCGCCGCCAGGGCATCAATAACGATCACCGCCACGGGACGGATCTCGCGGCAGATCCCCCGTACGATCTCGCTGCTCTCGATGCCGGTTTGCCCCAGTACGCCCGGGGCGAGCACCGCTGTGGGACGCAAGTCGGTCAGATCCGCGGCGCGGGCAAATTCTCCCTGAATATGGCGAGTGGCCAGCACTGCCCCCGCCGCTGCAGGGCCCAGCGCATCGGGGGTTACCGCGCGATTGCCCAGTCCTACCACCAGCACCGTCCCCTCAGGCGGGAGCAGGGTCGCCAGCTCCCGTCCGATGGCGGTAGCGTGTTCGGTCAGTTGCCGCTCGTCGTCGGTGAGAGACGGAAAGGCGGCGGTGATGTAATGTCCCCGTGGTTTGTCTATGGCGCGTCCCCCCTTTTCGGAGGAAATATGCAGGTGAGTTAGAGTGAGCGTGCCCTCTTTTTGACAAACGCGGTGCATATCATCGGCGGACAAAGACACCCCTTCGACGGCTTCCAGCGCCAGATCGGTGCGAAAATTCATATAAAACGACCTCCTTTTGGGGTTATTTTACCCGCAAAACTGGACAAAATCGGAAAAAACACGGAATTCTTAAAAAAATATGTTGCATTTTTCGGATAAAGGTGTTAGTATATCAGGTGCGTGATTACTAAATTGATAGGAGGTGCAACTATGCCCAACATTAAATCCGCTAAAAAGCGTGTGAAGGTCATCGCTGTCAAGACTGCCCGTAACAAGGCAAATCGTTCTGCTCTGAAGACCGAGATCAAGAAGGCCAACGCTGCCATCGCTTCCGGTGAGAACACCACCGAGGCCGTCCGCGCTGCCCAGAAGAAGATCGATCAGGCTGTGGCGAAGGGTCTGCTGCACAAGAACACCGCGGCTCGCAAGAAGTCTGCTCTTGCTAAGAAGGCCAACGGCTAATTTCATCACGAAAAAGGGTCTGTCCGTTTCGGACAGACCCTTTTGCTTTGTGTAAATGGTTTATCTTTTTCAAACAATTACTCCGCAATATATTCTGCAATGTCTTCTAAGCGACAGTTCAGAACGGCACAGAGTTTATCCAGTGTCTTGGTTTCCATATTTTCGTTGGCGCGCAGACGGCGAATGGTCTTGCTGTCTATGCCGGCCTTTTTCCGTAAATAATAGGTGGAGACTCCTTGCTGCTCCAGCTTCTTCCACAGACGATCGAACGAAATCATAGTACTACCTCCTTGACAAGTTCTATTATGGGGGTTATATCCCTTTAGTAAGAAGGGTTATAACCCCCACACTGAGAAAGGCGAGGAGTAAACAAATGGAAAACAGAAAAAGCAGTGTTAAAACGATTCGGTTTCCTACCGATTTGGCCGAGACAGTGCGACAAACCGCAAGCGTTCGAGGGGAAAGTTTTTCCTCTTTTGTGTTGATGTCGGTGCGAGAGGCCTTAGAGGATTTGAAGAGCGAAAAAATCCAAAAAAGCGGTTGATTTATTGCTTTTGATATAGTATAATATGGTGAGATATAAAAGCCGTACGCTTTGGGGCATACGGACAGGCGGGTCCTGTGCGACGGTGCGCTGTGAACCATGTCAGGCGGGGAACCGAGCAGCATTAAGCGGTCGATGTCCGTGTGCCGCAGTCAACCCGCTTGTTCGTATGCCCGAGAGCGCCCGGCTTTTGTTTTGTTATGAAGCATGATGTTTACGAAAGGAGATGAGCGTATGTATCAGGCCCTCTATCGCAAATGGCGCCCCCGCACCTTTTCGGACGTGAGCGGTCAGGAGATGGTGACCACCGCCCTGAAAAACGAGTTGAAAACGGGTCGCCTGTCCCACGCTTATCTGTTCACCGGCTGTCGCGGCACCGGCAAGACCACCTGTGCAAAGATTTTGGCCAAAGCGGTCAACTGTGCCCATCCCGTAGACGGGGATCCCTGCAACGAATGTGCTGTATGCCGTGGCATCGACGACGGCTCGGTATTGGACGTGACCGAGATCGACGCCGCTTCCAACAATGGTGTAGACAGCATCCGCGATCTGCGGGATGAGGTGGCTTTTACCCCTGTCAGCGGACAGTATCGGGTGTATATCATCGACGAGGTGCATATGCTCTCCCCCGGCGCCTTTAACGCCTTGCTCAAAACCTTGGAGGAGCCGCCTGCCCACGTGATTTTTATCCTCGCTACCACCGAGGTGCATAAATTGCCCGCCACCATCCTGTCCCGCTGTCAGAGGTTTGACTTCGGGCGCATCCGTCCCGAGGACATTGCTGCCCGTATTCAGTTTGTGGCACAGCAGGAAGAGTTGACGGTGGAGGAAGACGCAGCTATGCTACTGGCCCGTTTGGCAGATGGCGCTTTGCGTGACGCCTTGTCCCTGCTGGACCAGTGCGCGTCGGTGGCACAACACATCACTATGGATACCGTTATCTCGGTTACCGGTATGGCGGGTCAGGAGACGCTGGCCGAACTCACACAATGTGTGGCGCGGCAGGACGCTGCCACCGCTCTGGGTCTGGTGGACCGTTTATACCGCTCCTCTAAGGATATGGAGCGGCTGTGCGCTGAATGGATTACCTATATGCGTAATCTGATGGTATTGTGCGGCGTGGAGCAGGTGGGAGAACTTATCGTGGCATCTCCTCAGGAGATTCAGCAGATGCGCACCGTGGCAAAGGGGTTGGGGCTTCCTACCATTTTGCACATTATGGACGTGTTGCAGAGTGCTCTAGATCGCTTGCGGGGCGGTGTGTCCCGTCGAGTGGAGATGGAGATGGCGGTTCTGCGGCTGTGCGACCCCAAACTGGATGATTCCGCGGCGGCGCTGCTACACCGTTTGGATGTGTTGGAGAACAAGATAAAGGCCGGTGTGCCGGCGGCATCTGTGGCGTTGCCTGCCCCCCCCGAAGCGGAGGAGTCTGAAGCATCGGATGCTCCCGAGCCGGAGATGCCGCTTGCAGCAGAGTCGGTCCCTGTGGAGCCGATGGAAAAACCCGTAATTGGATCCGTAGAGCAGCCCTTTGCCCCTTGGGCAGAGGTGTTGGAGCAGTTGCGCAACACCTGTCCTCCGCTTTACGGTGTGCTCAGCGACTCCTCGGCGCTCATTAAGGATGGCAATCTTATCATCTGCACTGAGAATGCGCTGTTTACTCAGTTGTTAAAGGACGAAGGACATAAAAATCTGATGGCGGCGGCGATCACGCAGGTCACCGGCACCACCTATCGGATGAAACTGCGCCGCACCCAACAGGTGCAGAAGCAGGAGGCAGACCCACTGGCACAGTTGCTGGCCGCCGGTCGGGTCGCCGGCATTTCCGTAAATGAAAAAGATTGAACACAGAAAGGTGGAAAACCAATGAAAGCGAACATTCCCAAGGGTATGGGCGGCGGCCCCGGCAATATGCAGGCCATGCTCCGTCAGGCCCAGAAAATGCAGGAGGATGCTCAGCGGATCCAGCAGGAGTTGGAAGTTAAGGAGTATTCGGCCTCTGCCGGTGGCGGTGCAGTGAATGCCACTGTCAACGGAAAGCACGCCCTCACCTCCCTGACCATTAACCCCGAGGTGGTGGATCCTGAGGATGCGGAGATGCTGGCGGATCTGGTGATGGCGGCGGTCAACGAGGCCCAGCGTGCCGCCGACAAGGACGCGGAGGAGCAGATGGGCAAGGTCACCGGCGGTATGAACCTGCCGGGGATGTTCTAAGGGCACTACTATGAGTTATTCAATTGCGCCGCTGGAACGGCTCACCGAACAATTGGAGCGCCTGCCCGGCATCGGACGCAAGTCCGCCGCCCGACTGGCTTTTCATCTGTTGTATATGCCCGAAAAGGATGCCGCTGCCTTCACTGAGGCATTGGTGCAGGCGCGGGAACAGATCCACGAGTGCCCCGTGTGCTGCAACCTGACCGATGCGCCCACCTGCCCCCTCTGTGGGGATGAGCGGCGGGATCGATCGGTCATCTGCGTGGTGGAGGATCCCCGTGACGTGTTGGCGGTGGAGCGTACCCGTGAATATAATGGACTGTATCACGTGCTCCACGGCACCATTTCCCCTATGGATGGACGGGGCCCCGAGCAGCTGCGTGTCAAGGAGTTGCTCCGCCGCTTGGAGGATGAGCAGATCACCGAGGTGATCATGGCTACCGACCCCACGGTGGAAGGGGATTATACCGCCCTGTATCTGTCCCGTTTGCTCAAGCCTTTACAGATAAAGGTGACCCGCCTGGCCTACGGCATTCCCGTGGGCGGCGACTTGGAGTATGCGGACGAGGTCACTCTGTCCCGCTCGTTGGAGGGTCGCAACGAACTGTAACCATTGCCCGAAAGGAGGTGCCGTATGGCCGAACAAAAGAAAAACGGCAACAAAACCATTGCCGAAAACCGCAAGGCCTTTCACGATTATTTCGTGGAGGAGTCCTTTGAAGTGGGTATCGAACTGTGCGGTACCGAAGTCAAGGCGCTGCGGCAGGGAGGCGTTAACTTAAAGGACGCTTGGTGCTCCATCGTGGAGGGGGAGATGTACGTCAATGGTATGCACATCAGCCCCTATGATAAGGGCAACATTTTCAACCGCGATCCCCTGCGAGTGCGCAAATTGCTATTGCACAAGCGGGAGATTATGCGCCTGCTCGGCATCACCAAGCAGCAGGGCTATGCCCTCATCCCCTTATCCCTGTATTTTAAGGGCAGTCGCGTGAAGATGCAGCTGGGTCTGTGTCGCGGCAAGAAGCTGTACGACAAGCGAGAGGACGCCGCGCGACGGGATATGAAGCGGGAGGCGCAACGCTCCCTTAAGGAGTTCAATAACCGATAAAAAGAAGCAAACCGCAAGAAAAAAGACAAAGAGAAAGAGCAGCGCCGCGATTTGCTTTGGGCGTCTTTTGCGTTATGACCAAAAAAGAAGAAAAAACAGTAAAAAGCGGGGCGCGTCCCTGCTTTTTATTGTTTTTTTCGGCATTTTTGCACAGGATTCCGGTGGGCAAGGGGCAAAGTTCGTAAAATTGTGAAAAAAATATCAAAAACAGCAAAAAAGACTGGATTTTCCCTCTTTTATATGATATAGTATACTAGGTGCGAAACGCACATGTCTTTTTGTGCGCCCAAAAACGGAAAATGCCGATCACAAGCGCACGAACAACACGAAGGAGGAAAAGCCATTATGCAAAAGAAAATCAGTTCCCTTCCCTTTAACGGCACTCCGGAGCAGGAGGTTCAGCTCCGGCAGATCATCGATGCCAACAAGCACGATCCCAGCTGCCTGATGGGCGTGATGCAGCAGGCTCAGGAGATTTACGGCTATCTGCCCATTGAAGTGCAGAAGATGATCGCCGAGGGTATGAATGTGCCGCTGGAGAAGGTTTACGGTGTTGCTACCTTCTATGCTCAGTTTGCGTTGTCCCCCAAGGGAAAGTACAACATTTCCGTTTGTCTGGGTACCGCCTGCTACGTTAAAGGTGCCGGCGAGATCTTCGATAAACTGAGCGAGCGTCTGGGCATCGGTGCCGACGAGTGCACCCCCGACGGCAAATACAGCCTGACGGCCTGCCGTTGCATTGGCGCCTGCGGTCTGGCTCCTGTTCTCACCGTCAACGAGGATGTGTACGGCCGTCTGACCGTCAAGGATGTAGACGATATTTTGGCCAAATATGCCGACTGAGAACAAGTGAGGAACACTCTATGAAAATCTCTACCATTTGCGAATTGTTAGGCGCCCGCGTGGTTACCGGTGAAGAGCGACTGGGCGAGCATGTGTATGCGGCTTGCGGAAGCGATATGATGAGCGATGTACTAGCTTATGTAAAGGATCAGGCCGTGTTGCTCACCGGCCTGGTAAACACGCAGGTGGTGCGCACTGCCGAGATGATGGATATGCGGTGCGTGGTGTTCGTTCGGGACAAAGTGCCTACTGAGGACATCGTGCGCTTGGCAGAGGAAAGCGGCCTTGTGGTGTTGGCGACCCCTCGCCGGATGTATGAGGCCTGCGGCATTCTGTACAGCAACGGGCTGGTAGGCAACAAGCTGAAGGAGAACGAGGTATGAGTGAGGGATTGTCTTTCCACTTCGATGTGGACGGAGAGAACTTCACCTCTGCCGGTCAGGCGTCGGTACAGGTGAAGAAGAACCTGCGCCGTTTGGGCGTGGATCCGGAGATCATTCGACGGGTGTCCGTTGCTATGTACGAGGGCGAGATCAACATGGTGATCCACGCCGGTGGCGGTCACGCTGAGGTGCGGATTACCGAGACGGGCATTGAGATCATATTAGAAGATCACGGCCCCGGTATCGCAGATGTGGAACAGGCTATGCAGGCCGGCTTCTCCACCGCACCGGACGCCATCCGTTCTCTGGGCTTCGGTGCCGGTATGGGTCTGCCCAATATGAAGCGGTATACGGATCATATGGAGATCTGTTCCACCGTGGGGGAGGGCACCTGCATCACTATGCGGGTGGATTTCCCCCAATAACAAGAGCATAAGGAAGGTTCGCTATGCATACATACGAGCATTCTGTATTACTTGTATCCGAAAAGTGTATCGGATGCACCACCTGCGTGCGACACTGCCCCACAGAAGCGATCCGTATTCGCAATGGTAAGGCGGTCATCAACGAAGGGCGGTGCATTGACTGTGGCGAGTGTATCCGCACCTGCCCACAGAAAGCGAAAAAGCCGGTGTGCAATAAACTGGCGGATATGGACGCATTCAAATGGAAGATTGCGTTGCCTGCCCCGTCTTTGTACGGGCAGTTTGAGAATCTGGACGACGTGGATTACGTGCTGACCGGTCTGCTGCAGATCGGATTTGACGATGTGTTCGAGGTGTCTCAGGCGGCGGAGTTGGTTTCTGCCTATACGCGGGAATATCTTGGCACGGCCGGCATCAAGAAGCCGGTCATCAGCACCGCCTGTCCGGCGGTGGCGCGACTCATCGCGTTGCGTTTTCCATCCTTGGAGGATCATGTGCTGCGGCTGCTCCCTCCTATGGAGGTGGCGGCGAAGTTGGCGCGGGAGCGAGCACTGAGTCAGCACTCCGAACTGAAACCCGAGGACGTCGGTGTGTGCTTTATTTCCCCCTGCCCCGCCAAGGCCAGTTATGTGAAGAACGGCTTTGGTGACTATCAGAGTCAGGTGGACGTGGTGGTGCCCATCAGCGACGTGTATTTCCAGCTCATCAACGCGATGGACGCATCCACACAACCAAAGGATCTGTCCTCTTCGGGCATGATCGGGGTCAGCTGGGCTTCCAGTGGCGGTGAAGCCTCGTCCCTGTATAACGACAGTTATCTGGCAGCGGACGGCATCGAGAACGTCATCCGCGTGCTGGACCAGATCGAAAACGGGAACATTGCCCATCTGGAGTTTGTGGAACTCAACGCCTGCCCCGGCGGATGTGTGGGCGGTGTATTGACGGTGCAGAACCCTTTTATCGCCCGTGCCAAGTTGCGTAAACTGCGGCGATTTTTGCCGGTGTCGCGCAACTTCCTGCCCGCAGAGGAGGCTTACATTCCCGAGGCCTATTTCTTTGATTCCTTGCCGGAATATCAGCCCATCTCCCGCCTGTCGGGCAGCATCGCTCAGTCCATGCGAATGATGGCGGAGATTCAGTCCTTGCGGGAACAACTGCCCGGACTGGACTGCGGCGCCTGCGGCGCCCCTACCTGCCGTGCTTTTGCGGAGGACGTGGTGCGTGGGCAGTCGGCTATGAGTGAGTGCGTCCTGCAACTGCGGAATGAGATGCAGAAGTATCTGGCCGAAAAGGAGGTTCGCCGTGAAAGTAAGTGAACTGATCGATCGACTGGATCTTAGCGTGTCGGCGATGCCGCAGGGAGATCGTGAGATCACCGGCGTGTACATTGGCGACCTGCTCAGCTGGGTGATGGGACGCGCTACCGAAGGCGATGTTTGGATCACCATTATGTCCAACCGCAATATCGTGGCAGTAGCCACTTTGGCGGACACGGCGTGCATCCTGCTGGTCGAGGGCGTAGAACCCGACGAGGGGGTTGCCCAACTGGCGGCGGAGAAAGGGATAAACCTGTTGCGCAGTTCCCTGAGCGCCTATGAGATCGTCTGCCGATTGCAGGGTGTGCTATGAGTCGCTACTACTACGATCTGCATCTACACTCCTGCTTGTCACCTTGCGGTGACAACGATAACACGCCCAATAATCTGGTCGGGATGGGGGTGTTGGCAGGGTTGCAGATCATGGCCCTGACCGATCACAATACCTGCCGCAATTGCCCCGCCTTCTTCGAGGCGGCCAAGAAACAGGGCGTCGTCCCTGTGGCCGGAATGGAACTGACCACCGCGGAGGACATTCATATGGTGTGTTTGTTTCCTACCTTGGAGGCGGCGATGACCTTTGACGAGGAGATACAGCGGCGCCGCATCCGCATTCCCAACCGACCCGACATTTTCGGTGATCAGTTGGTGATGAATGGCGAGGATGAGGTCATCGACGTGGAGCAGCATCTGCTCTCCAACGCCACCACCGTATCGATGGAGGAGGCCCTTCCCTTGACCGAACGGTTCGGCGGAGTGTGCTATCCCGCTCACATCGACCGAGAGGCCAACGGAATCATTGCCACACTGGGTACGCTACCGCCAGACCTGCCCTTTTCCACCGTGGAACTCCACGACGGGGAAAAGGAGGCCGCCTATCGCACCGCCCACGATCTGAGCGGAGTCCGCGTGGTGGTGGGATCCGATGCCCATTATCTGTGGGATGTGCGGGACAAGGATGCCTGGTTGGAGCTGGACGACGAGCCTTATTCCTCCGCTTTGGTGCGGCAACGGCTCATCGACTGTCTGAGGAGGGGCCTATGAAGGAATTGTCTTTAAATCTGTTGGATATCGCCGAAAATTCTGTCAAGGCCGGCGCCACCCTCACAGAGCTGTTGTTGGAAGAAACCGACACGAAGCTCACTATGATGGTGCGGGACGACGGATGCGGGATGACCGCGGAGGTGCTGCGAGGGGTTACCGACCCCTTCTACACCACCCGCACCACCCGTTCGGTGGGGTTGGGATTGCCGCTCTTACGATTAGCGGCGGAGCAGACCGGCGGCGGGATGACTGTCACCTCCCGACACAGAGAGGAGCACCCTGCCGACCACGGCACACAGGTGACAGCGATATTCCATACGAACCATATTGACTGTCCCCCTATTGGGGATGCGGTGGCAACGGTCACCACATTGATACAGGGACATCCCGATACGGATTTCCTGTTTCGGCACAGCCGACCGGCGAAGGAGCCGGTGGAGCTGGACACCCGACAACTTCGGGAGATACTGGGCGAGGTATCCTTGGGAGAGTTCGAGGTGCTGCAATGGATATCCGGCTTTCTGCGCGAACAATATGACGCGCCGACGGCCTGAGATGTATAGATGAGGTACTATAAGGAGAGGAAGATAGATATGAAAACGTTAGCAGAATTGCAAGCTATCAAAGAGAAGATGCAGGGCAAGGTCGCTCTGCGCGAAGGCTCTTCCGATAAGCGTGTTGTAGTGGGCATGGCTACCTGCGGTATTGCAGCCGGCGCTCGCCCTGTACTCAACGCCTTCGTGGAGCAGGTCAACGAGGCCGGTCTGACCGCCTCTGTGACCGTTACCCAGACCGGTTGTATCGGTATCTGCCAGTTCGAGCCTGTGGTTGAGGTCTTCGAGGCTGGTAAGGAGAAGGTGACTTACGTTAAAATGACTGCCGACAAGGTGGCCCGCGTGGTGGAGGAGCATCTCAAGGGCGGCCGTCCGGTGGCTGAGTATACTATTGGTAACACCCAACTGTAATCAACGAGGAGGTAAAAAACTATGATTCGAGCTCATGTTCTAATCTGCGGTGGTACCGGCTGTACCTCCTCGGGTAGTAATGGCATCCAGAAGGCCTTTGCCGAGAGCATCAAGGCCAACGGTCTGGAAGATGAAATCAAGATCGTGCAGACCGGTTGCTTTGGTCTGTGTGCACTGGGTCCTGTGGTCATCGTTCATCCTGACGGCACGTTTTATAGCCGTGTAGAAGAGAATGACGTGGACGAGATCGTCCGCGAGCACCTGTTGAAGGGTCGCGTGGTGGAGCGTTTGGTGTACAACGACACCGGCGCGGAAGAGGTTCACGGCAATGTGGCCCTGTCCGACACCGCCTTCTACAAGACGCAGGAGCGCGTGGTTCTGCGCAACTGCGGCGTCATTAACCCTGAGTCCATCGACGAGTACATTGCTATGGATGGCTATGCCGCTCTGGGCAAGGTGCTGACCGAGATGACCCCCGACGAGGTCATCCAGGAGATTTTGGATTCCGGCCTGCGCGGCCGTGGTGGCGGTGGCTTCCCCACCGGTCGCAAGTGGGCGCTGACTGCCCCCAACAAGGCTCCTCAGAAGTACGTGGTTTGTAACGCCGACGAGGGCGACCCCGGTGCGTTTATGGACCGTTCCGTGTTGGAAGGCGACCCCCACTGCTTGGTGGAGGCCATGACCATCGCCGGTTATGCCATCGGCGCTACTCAGGGTTATGTTTACGTCCGTGCCGAGTATCCCATCGCGGTGGCTCGTTTGCAGATCGCCATCGATCAGGCCCGCGAGTACGGCCTGCTGGGTAAGGACATCTTCGGTTCCGGTTTTGATTTCGACCTGCACATCCGTCTGGGCGCCGGCGCCTTTGTGTGCGGCGAGGAGACCGCTCTGATGACCTCCATCGAGGGTAATCGCGGTGAGCCCCGTCCCCGCCCCCCCTATCCCGCGGTCAAGGGTCTGTTTGGTATGCCCACCGTGGAGAACAACGTAGAGACCTTTGCCAATGTGCCCCAGATCATTCTGCGGGGTGCCGAGTGGTTCGCCTCTATGGGTACTGAGCGCTCCAAGGGCACTAAGGTGTTTGCTTTGGGCGGCAAGATCAAGAATACCGGTCTGGTGGAGATCCCCATGGGCACTACCCTGCGGGAGATCATCCACGACATCGGCGGCGGCATCCCCAACGGCAAGCAGTTCAAGGCGGCGCAGACCGGTGGTCCTTCCGGCGGTTGTATCCCCGCCTCTCTCATCGACACCGAGGTGGACTACGACAACCTGACCGCCATCGGTTGTATGATGGGCTCCGGCGGCCTGATTGTTATGGACGAGGACACCTGTATGGTGGATATGGCCAAGTTCTTCTTGGAGTTCACCGTGGATGAGTCCTGCGGTAAGTGCACTCCCTGCCGTGTGGGCACCCAGCGCCTGCTGGAGATGCTGGACAAGATCACCAGCGGCAAGGGCACTCTGGAGGATATCGACGAGCTGGAGCAGCTGTGCTACTACATCAAGGAGAACTCTCTGTGTGGTCTGGGTCAGACGGCTCCCAACCCCGTTCTTTCCACCCTCAAATTCTTCCGCGACGAGTACGTGGCTCACGTGGTGGACAAGAAGTGTCCTGCCGGCGTGTGTAAGGATCTGCTCACCTACGTCATTGACAAAGAGAAGTGCATCGGCTGCGGTATGTGCGCCCGCGCCTGCCCCGCCAATGCGATCAGTAAGACCGATTACGTGGCCCCCGGCCATAAGCTGCCCAGCTTGACCATCGATCCCAATAAGTGTGTTAAGTGCGGTGCTTGTATGAACACCTGTAAGCCCAAGGCCATCAGCAAGCAGTAAGAGAGGAGTGTGGATAAAATGGATATGATTAACGTTAAGATCAACGGCACTCCTGTCAGTGTGCCGAAGGGCGCCACGGTTCTCGAGGCTGCCCGTTATGCCGGTGTGGAGATCCCCACTCTGTGCTTTCTGAAAGAGATCAACGAGATCGGCGCCTGCCGTATTTGTATGGTGGAGGTTTCCGAGGGCGGTCGTCCTGCCCGTTTGGTGACCGCCTGCGTGTATCCCGTGTCCGAGGGTATGGAGGTGGTTACCTCCAGCCCCCGCATCGAGAAGAGCCGCAAGACCACCCTGCAGATGATTCTTTCCACCCACGATCGCAGCTGCCTGACCTGCGTACGCTCCACCAACTGCGAGTTGCAGAAGCTGTGCCGCGACTACGGCATTGAGGACGCGGGCAAGTTTGACGGCAAGAAGCCGGTCTACAAGATCGACGCTTCCGCCCCTCATCTGGTCCGTGACAATAACAAGTGCATTCTGTGCCGCCGTTGCGTGGCTGCCTGTAAGCAGCAGATGGTGTCGGTCATTGGCGCCAACGACCGCGGTATCGATACCCACATTGCCTGCGCTTTTGAGCTGGATCTGGACAACGTCCCCTGCGTATCCTGCGGCCAGTGCATCAACGTCTGCCCCACCGGCGCTTTGACCGAGAAGGACGACACCGCCAAGGTGTGGGCCGCTCTGGCGGATCCTGACAAGTATGTGGTGGTACAGACCGCCCCCGCCGTGCGCGCCGCGCTGGGTGAGGAGTTCGGCCTGCCCATCGGCACCAACGTGGAGGGCAAGATGGTTGCCGCTCTGCGCCGTCTGGGCTTCCACAAGGTGTTCGACACCGATGCCGCCGCCGACGTGACCATCGTGGAGGAGGCCAACGAGCTGGTGCAGCGCATCCAGAACGGCGGTGCTCTGCCCATGATCACTTCCTGCTCCCCCGGTTGGGTCAAGTTCGCGGAGCTGTACTATCCCGAGCAACTGGCGCACCTGTCCACCTGTAAGTCCCCCCAGCAGATGTTCGGCGGCCTGCTCAAGACCTACTATGCCGAGAAGATGGGCATCGATCCTGCGAAGATCGTGTCCGTGTCCGTGATGCCCTGCACCGCCAAGAAGTTTGAGGTGGGCCGCGAGGAGATGAACGAAAACGGTCTGGCGGATGTGGATATTTCCATCACCACCCGCGAGCTGGCCCGTATGATCGACCGCGCCGGCATCAAGTTTAACTATCTGCCCGACGAGGAGTTCGACGATCCCATGGGCCAGGATACCGGCGCTGCCGTTATCTTCGGCGCCACCGGCGGCGTTATGGAGGCGGCTCTGCGTACCGCCAACGACTGGCTGACCGGCAAGGCCAACGAAGCCGTGGAGTTCCACGAGGTTCGTGGTACCCAGGGTCTCAAGGAGGCCACCTACACCATCAACGGCTTGGAGATCAAGGTGGCGGTCGCCTCCGGCATCGCCAACGCCAACTACGTGATGGATCAGATCAAGGCCGGCACCGCCCCCTGGACCTTTGTGGAGATCATGTGCTGCCCCGGCGGCTGTGTCAACGGCGGCGGTCAGCCCATTCAGCCCGCCTCTGTGCGCAACGTCTTTGGCATCAAGGCTATGCGTGCCAAGGCGCTGTATGACCAGGATGCCGGTATGACCCTGCGCAAGAGCCACGAGAGCCCCTTCGTCAAGGCTCTGTACGAGGAGTATTTGGGTGAGTTCGGCAGCCACAAGGCCCACGAGATCCTGCACACCGAGTACGTGGCCCGCGATCAGTTCAAGAAGTAATTTCTTCCCTTTTCCTTTCCTTTAAATAAAGAACCGCCCTCGACCAATCGGCCGAGGGCGGTTTTGTATATGTTAGGAGTTATTCTTCCTCTTTTGGCGGCAGTTTGTAGGTTTGGGACACGGCGCCCTCTACGGTGAGGGTGCCATCGGTGGTCAGCCACACGGCCTCCTCCGGTAGCGGCGCCTCCATCAGAAACTCCTTGATGACGCGAATGGTGATGGTGCGGTTGCCCGTCTCCCCCTCAATCTTCTGCACCATTCCGATGAGGTGTGGTGCATCTTGGTGCATTCCACGCTTGGGGAAGCGGAGCTGGTAGATCTCACCCACCCGTATGGTGGGCCATAGCCGGGCGGTGGAGCCGGTGGTGAAGCGGAAGACGGGATCCTGCCGCTGTTCCGCCTCGAAGGCCTTATCAAAATAGCCGAAGAAATAATTGAATCCGTACAGAAGCGCTGTACCTACAAGGAGGATCACAAGATATCCCCATCCTGGCGCTTGGGGCAAGAGCCGGGCATACAGCACCATCAGCAGAACCGTGACGATCGGGATCGCCAGGACGATGGCCGTGCGGCCGATACGACCGCCAAACTGGGAGGAATAGTACACCTTTTGCCGGCAATTGCCGCAGCGGGCGCCCTGCATATATTCCGGCAGAAAACGAGGCAGAAAATCCAGCTTTTCAATGGTGGAGAAGCCTTTTTCTCCGCAATAAGGACACCGATATTTCATAGTGACGCCTCCTCAATTGCATTTTCCGATAAACCAATCGTCTGTGCTATGTATTACAGAAACCCAAAAGAGATTGTTGAAATCACGCCTCCCACCATTTTGGTTAGAGTGGTTTCCCGAGGATGATTTCGGTTATCACACCTTCAACAACCTTGTTGCCGGAGGTGATGAGCCAAGCCTCCTCTCCCACAGAGGGCAGGTCCAACCCCTCGGTACGCACGATGCGCAATGTCAGTTCACGACGACCATTCCGCTTTTTACAGCTGCACACCATACCGAAGAGGTGGGGCGAGGTTTCGTGGGTGCCCCGCTTCGGCAGGCGGATCAGATCCACCTCGCCGTCCCATAAAAGGGGGCGTTTCCGCTGGGTGTCGTTAAGTGTCAGGCGCATGCGGGCGTCTGCAGCAATTTCTCGTTTTTCTTTCTTCTCGAAATAAACAAAGAAAAAGTGAAAGAGCGGATGGAGAATCACAAAATATGCGGCAAGCGCCGCCACACCCCGGGCGTATTGTTCCGTTAGAATGGCGAAGACCAGCGTGGCGATTAAGCCAAAAAGCACAAACACCATCACCGCTATATAGCGCAAGGCACCTTTGCCGTCCTTGGCTGGGAGAACAGCCCGGCGTGCATCCCGTTGGCACCATTTGCAGCTTACGAAGGCGCCTCGGTGTTCTCGAAGATAATAGCGCTTGATTGCTGTATCAAAGCCTACCCACTCCGGCCAAGAAAAAGTCTTTTCTCCGCAATAGGGACAGCGTGTTCTCATAGTGACGCCTCCTTTGTGTATGATTTCTGATTTCATCATACCAAAAGAATGGCGGGATGTCAAGAAAACCGCCTGCCGCTTGCTTTATATAATATACCTTTATATATGCCACTTTCCGGACTACATCTTGTGCCTCAATCGGCGAAAAACCACCATATACAGACGGGGCGAAAATTCTTCAAAAAACTTGAAAAAAACACTTGACCTGTCTTGCCAAATGTGGTATAGTTGGTGATACCTCGCAAGGGGTTTATTTTTTGTGCCCTTTTTTGGGCGCGCCCCTGTCAGCCGCTTCGGCGTGAGGGAGGTTCACAATATCCGGCTTTTTAGCTATAGGAGGTACCGAAATGAGAGTCAAAATTACCCTGGCCTGCACCGAGTGCAAGCAACGCAACTACAACACCATGAAGAACAAGAAAAACGATCCCGACAGACTTGAGATGAACAAGTACTGCCGCTTCTGCCGCAAGCACACTGTGCACCGCGAGACGAAGTAAGGATCACGCTGAAAGAGAGGAACGCATTATGTTAACTTGGGGCTTCTTACTCCTGGTTGGCGGCTTCATCGCCTGCCTGGTCTTCTCCCTCAGCAATGTGACCGACATCATCGGCTACATTAAGTCCGTCGGTTTCGGCGGCTACGTGTCCAAGTTCTTCGACCCCGACAACCTGTCCACCGCTAAGGTCGTGTTTATGATCGTGGCGGCGCTGACCGTGCTGGGTCTGGTGCTGTACATCGTCGGTCGCGTACGCAATCGCGGCGCTGAAGAGAAGAATCCCATCATCCCCGCTAAGGTGTCCAAGTATTTGCGCGACACCAAGGGAGAGTTCAAGAAGATCGTGTGGCCGAGCTTCCCCACCGTGTTGAAGAACACCGGCGTGGTGCTGGCTATGTGCGCGATCACCGCCGTGGTTATCGTCGCGGTGGACGGCTTGAGCGGTCTGTTGGTCAAACTGTTGCTGAACCTGTAAGAGGGGAGGCGCGGAGAATGGACGAGCAAGCAAAATGGTACGTGGTGCACACCTTCTCCGGTTATGAGAACAAGGTGGCCACCAACCTGGAAAAAATCGTTGAAAACCGTCACCTGCAGGATTGGATCCACGAGGTGCGCATCCCCACCGAGACGGTGGTGGAGATCAAGGACAATCAGCGCAAGGAAGTGGAGCGCAAGATCTTCCCCGGCTACGTGCTGGTGAAGATGGTGATGAGCGACGACAGCTGGTTTGTGGTGCGTAACGTGCGCGGCTGCACCGGTTTCGTCGGACCCAACGGCAAGCCCGTGCCCCTGACGGAGCAGGAGATCGCCGCCTTGGGTGTGGAGAAGAAAGAGATCGTCGTGGATTACGCGGTGGGTGACACCGTCAACATCATCGACGGACCCTTGGAGAATTTCTCCGGCGTGGTCGACGAGCTCGACCAAGAGAAGAATATGGTTCGCGTGACCATCTCTATGTTCGGCCGAGAGACCTCGGTGGAGTTGGAGCTGGATCAGGTAGAGCGGATGGACTAAGTCCGCGGAACCATCGTAAGCAGAAAGTTTGGGGCACAGCCCCTTACCCGTGCGCCGGACACTTTTCCGGCTGTGGGAGGGACACCTTGCTTTACCGGGCAAGGCAGATCCCGATGTTACCACGAATTTTGGAGGTGCGATAGAAAATGGCTCAGAAAATTACCGGTTATATCAAATTGCAGATCCCGGCCGGCAAAGCGACTCCGGCCCCCCCTGTTGGTCCCGCCTTGGGTCAGCATGGTGTCAACATTATGGCTTTCACTAAGGAATTCAACGAGCGTACCAAGAACGACGTGGGTCTGATTATCCCCGTCGTCATCACCGTGTATGCCGACCGTTCCTTTACCTTCATCACCAAGACGCCCCCCGCTTCCGTGCTGCTGAAGAAGGCTGCCGGCATCGAGACCGCGTCTGGTACGCCCAACAAGACCAAGGTGGCTCAGGTCACCATGGAGCAGGTCCGTAAGATCGCAGAGACCAAGATGCCTGACCTGAACGCGAGCAGCGTCGAGAGTGCCATGAGCATGATCGCCGGTACTGCCCGCAGCATGGGTATCACCGTCGTCGAATAATTGCGGATCCAGTGGGAGGAAATCCTGACATTCCGCTTTAACCACTACGCTGCTTTTTGCAGCATCCAAATGGAGGAAAAAACCAATGAAACATGGTAAGAAGTATGTAGAGAGCGCGAAGCTGGTAGACAGCTCTGCTCTGTATGATGTTGCCGACGCTCTGGATCTGAGTATCAAGACCGGCAAAGCTAAGTTCGATGAGACCGTTGAGGTTCACGTTCGTCTGGGCGTGGATGGCCGTCACGCTGACCAGCAGGTTCGCGGCGCCGTCGTGCTGCCCAACGGCACCGGTAAGACGGTGCGCGCCCTGGTTTTCGCCAAGGGTGACAAGGTTCAGGCTGCTCTGGATGCCGGTGCGGATTTCGCCGGCGCCGAGGAGCTGGTCGCCAAGATTCAGGGCGGCTGGATGGACTTTGACGTGGTGATCGCCAGCCCTGACATGATGGGCGTGGTCGGTCGTCTGGGTAAGGTGCTGGGTCCCCGCGGCCTGATGCCCAACCCCAAGGCCGGTACCGTTACCCCCGACGTGGCTCGCGCTGTGACCGAGGCCAAGGCCGGTAAGATCGAGTACCGTCTGGACAAGACCAACATTATCCACTGCCCCATCGGCAAGGTGTCCTTCGGCGTTGAGAAGCTGCAGGAGAACTTTGACGCTCTGCTGAGCGCCATCGTCCGCGCTAAGCCCGCTGCTGCCAAGGGTCAGTACATCAAGTCCTGCACCGTGGCCTCCACCATGGGCCCCGGCGTGAAAATCAACCCCGCCAAACTGGGTGGTTGATGCGAGATGCACTCCATCTCGTGCAAATAACGTCTGAGGACGTTGTTTGCAACCGGTGCTTTTAACAGCTTTGGCTGTTGAGAGATATAAAAACTTGGGGGAAACCCCGGTTGCTGTTCTACCATAGACAGCAGGTGCCCATGGGGCATAAACGGTTCGCCGTGCCTGCCGAGGAGAGCGATTCACACATTGGGCACTGCCCAGCATTGTGCGTGTTACACCTCTCCTGTGGTACCCATAGGAGAGGTTTTCTTTTGGGATGAATAGCAATCATCCTATCATTCGGAGGTGAAACAAAACAATGGCAAGCGAAAAGGTTCTGCAAGAAAAACAGGCGTTCGTGGCCAACCTGGCTGAGAAGCTGAACAACGCAACTACCGGTGTCATCGTAAATTACAGTGGTATCACTGTGGCGGACGATACCAAGCTGCGTCGTGAGCTGCGCGAGGCCGGCGTTGAGTACACGGTCGTCAAGAACACCCTGCTCAAGCGTGCCGCTGAGTCCGTCAACCTGAACGGTCTGGACGATGCTCTGCCCGGCACCACCGCTCTGGCGATCTGCGACGATTATACCGCCGCCGCCAAGGTTCTGAGCAAGTATGCGGAGACCAGCAAGACGTTCGAGATCAAGGCCGGCTTTATGGACGGTCAGGTCATCGACGCCGGCAAGGTTGAAGAGCTGGCTAAGCTGCCTTCCAAGGAGGGTCTGCTGTCCATGCTGCTCAGCGTGCTGAATGGTCCCATCCGTGGCTTGGCTGTGGCTCTGAACGCCATCGTCGAGAAGGGCGAGGAGGCCGCTCCTGCCGAGGAGGCTGCCCCTGCCGAGGCTGAGGCTCCCGCTGCTGAGGAGGCTGCTCCCGAGGCTCCCGCTGCTGAGTAATCTCAGCGCACCCATCGCCTGCTTGGCAGGCGCACATTAATTTAAAAAATTACGTAATGGAGGAAATGAATCATGTCTGAGAAAATCACTGCTATGATCGAAGAGATCAAGGCTCTGACCGTTCTGGAGCTGTCCGATCTGGTTAAGGCCATCGAGGAGGAGTTCGGCGTTTCTGCTGCCGCTCCCGTTGCTGTTGCTGCTGTTGCCGGCCCCGCTGCCGCTGCTGAGGAGCAGACCGAGTTTGACGTTATCCTGACCGATCCCGGCGCCGGCAAGATTGCCGTTATCAAGGTTGTCCGCGAGCTGACCGGTCTGGGTCTGAAGGAGGCTAAGGAGCTGGTTGATGGCGCTCCGAAGCCCGTGAAGACCGGCGTGTCCAAGGACGATGCCGAGGCTACCAAGGCTAAGCTGGAAGAGGCTGGCGCTAAGGTTGAGCTGAAGTAATTTTCACCCACACCGAATGAGAATCGGGGGTTGCGTTTCGCAACCCCCGATTTTTTATAATAAAAAACAAAGAGGAAGGCATCAGCCTTCCTCTCGTTCTTCCTTCAGGTTTTCCAGCGCCACCCGCACCGCTTCGATCACAAAGGCAGAAAAGGTGCAATCTTTTCCGGTGATCTCCTTTTCGACTTGTTCGATAATGTCGTTAGGAAAACGAACACATTTATTTGTGCTGGACGGCACAACAGGGATCTTAAACTTTTTCAAAGCTCATCACCTCGCATTACCATCTTATATGCAAAACGAATTGCGATATACATAACAAATGCATTGCAAATGGCGATATAAATTGTTATGTTACTATAGAGGTGATGAAAATGGTCGAATTCGGGCGACGTTTGAAAGCGGCGCGTAAGGCTCTGAGACTGAGCCAAGAGCAGGTGGCGAGTCGGATCGCTGTTCATCGCACTACCTACACCAAGTACGAGACCGGCGTGGTGGAACCGCCCTACTCAACATTGGTATCCCTTTGTGACGTGTTGCAGGTAACGCCCAACGATCTACTGGGCTGGAAAACCCAAAAACCGTAAGCGAGGTCGCCGAAAAAGCGACCTCGTTTTGTCTTTTTGCATAAAAGCACGCCAAACAGCCTTTCCCCCACCCTGCTTTTTGTGCTGTCAAAACTGCCAAAACACAATATATAGTGGTGTAAAATTTTTACGAAAAAACTTTAAAAAAATACTTGATTTTTTTCGCGTTATGCTGTATAGTAGACGATGCGCGAGTTCGGAACAAGGGGTAAGAATGCCCCAAACCGAAGGAGCGCAGACTGCACGATATGCGATGAAGCGGGAGGTTGCGGCTCTTGGAGCCGGTTTTTCCGTGGAGTATGTCCGATTTCAAACCGGGCGAAGGAATACTGTGTGCAGAGGAGGCTGTACGGCTGCGTGCGCCTGCCCAACGGGTAGCGTAGCTGTGACTTGCGACTATGGCCTACCTATGCCGTCAGTACACTGACACCGACCCCGGGGCTTGCCCAGCGCAAGCGCCGGTTTTTTCACGGGGCTAAAAGAAACACACGGCTCAGTGTATGGTTTGTGTCACCCGCCAAAGAAAAATTACTAAGGAGGCGTTTTTAAGTGGCAGTCAAAGAGAAAATCCGTATTCGTATTAAGGGTTACGATCATCAGTTGGTGGATCAGGCCGCCGGCAAGATCGTGGAGACCGCTCGCCGCACCGGCGCTCGCGTTTCCGGTCCCGTTCCGCTCCCCACTGAGAAGGAAGTTGTGACCATCCTGCGCGCTGTTCACAAGTACAAGGATGCCCGTGAGCAGTTCGAAACCCGCACCCACAAGCGTCTGATTGACATCCTCAGACCGTCCAACAAGACCGTTGAGGCCCTGCAGGGCCTTGAGCTCCCCGCCGGTGTGGACATCGAGATCAAGCTGTAATCGCTGCTCGATCGTTCATAAAGCGAGGTCATGTTGGTCCGAGTGTGCCCGCTCAGGTATTCGGAACTCCGGAATTGGCCGGAAAGCCGGGATGCAGAGTATATAATGGTATATAAGGATCAACCAATAACCAAGGAGGTATAGAAATGCAAAAAGCAATCATCGGTAAGAAGATCGGTATGACTCAGATCTTCGACGAAAAGGGCAATGTCGTTCCGGTGACCGTCGTTGAGGCCGGTCCCTGCGTCGTTGTTCAGAAGAAGACCGTGGAGAACGACGGCTACGCTGCTGTGCAGTTGGGCTTCGGCGATCTCCGTCCGGCTCAGGTCAACAAGCCCATGCAGGGCCATTTCGCTAAGGCTGACGTCGCTGCCAAGCGCATTCTGCGCGAGTTCCGTCTGGCTGACTGCGAGAGCGTCAACGTGGGCGACATCGTTAAGGTAGACACCTTCGCCGTGGGCGAGCACGTGGACGTGGTCGGCACCAGCAAAGGTAAGGGCTACGCCGGCGCCATCAAGCGCTGGAATCACAGCCGTCTGAAAGAGACCCACGGTTCCGGCCCTGTGGCTCGTCACCCCGGTTCTCTGGGCGTTATCGACCCCGCCCGTGTCTTCAAGGGCATGAAGGGCGCCGGTCACCTGGGTGCTGAGCGCGTGACCGTTCAGAACCTGGAGATCGTGAAGATCGACGTGGAGAACAACCTGATCGCCATTAAGGGTGCCATTCCCGGCGCTCGCAAGGGCATCGTTGTGATCTCCGACACCGTCAAGAAAGCCTAAGGAAGGAGGAAATGAACTATGCCTACCGTATCTGTTTATGATATGACTGGTAAGAAGACCAGCAGCAAGAAACTGTCCGATGACATCTTTGGTATTGAGCCCAACGTGGCCGTGATGCACAGCGCTGTCATCAATTACCTGGCCAACCAGCGTCAGGGCACCCAGTCCACCAAGACCCGTTCTGAGGTCTCCGGCGGCGGTAAGAAGCCTTGGCGTCAGAAGGGTACCGGCCATGCTCGTCAGGGCTCTACCCGTTCTCCCCAGTGGACCCACGGTGGTATCGCTCTGGGCCCGAAGCCCCGCAGCTACCGCTTTGCTCTGCCGAAGAAGGTTCGCCGTCTGGCTATGAAGTCCGCTTTCTCCACCAAGGTGGCGGCCGGCGAGATGATGATCCTGAAGGATCTGTCCCTGGAGGAGATCAAGACCAAGACCATTGTGAACATGCTGAATGCACTGGGTGCTACTCGCAAGGTTCTGTTGGTCCTGCCCGAGAAGGATGAGAAGGTCATCCTCTCTGCCCGCAACATCCCCGGCGTGAAGACTGCGCTGGTGAACACGCTGAATGTATACGACATCCTGAACGCTGACAAGTTCATCGTTTGCAAGGATGCGGTGGCTCAGCTGGAGGAGGTATACAAATAATGAACGCTCGTGACATTATCATCGCCCCCATCATCACGGAGAAGTCCGTGGCTGCTCTGGGCGAGAAGAAGTACACCTTCCGCGTGGCTGACGGCGCCAACAAGATCGAGATCGCCAAGGCGGTCACCGAGATCTTCGGCGTTAAGGTCGCCAAGGTGAACACCATCAGCATGAAGGGCAAGAAGCGTCGTATGGGTCGTTTCGAGGGTTACACTTCCGACTGGAAAAAGGCGGTTGTCACCTTGACCGAGGACTCCAAGACCATCGAGTTCTTCGACGGTTTGTTCTGATAACAGACCGACCGAATATGGCAATGTATGGAGGCCCTCGCCTCCGCTAAGCCTGCACACATCGTGTGCATAGCCTGATAATAGGAGAGTGAATGGAATGGCTATTAAGAATTACAAGCCGACTACTCCCGGCCGCCGCGGTATGTCTGTTATTGACTACACCCAGCTGTCGAAAGTAGCACCGGAGAAGAGCCTGCTGGCTCCCAAGAACAAGAAGGCCGGCCGCAACAGCTACGGCCGCATCACCATCCGTCATCGCGGTGGTGGTAACCGTCAGAAGTACCGTATCATCGACTTCAAGCGTAACAAGCTGGACGTCAACGGTACCATCATGACTCTGGAGTATGATCCCAACCGCAGCGCACACATTGCGCTGGTTCAGTACGAGGATGGCGAGAAGCGCTACATCATCGCTCCCGCCGGCCTGAAGGTGGGCGCTGTGATCACCGCTGGCCCCTCTGCTGACATTAAGCCCGGTAACGCTCTGCCCCTGAGCGCGATCCCCACCGGTACCTTCATCCACAACGTGGAGCTGTACCCCGGTAAGGGCGCTCAGCTGGCTCGCTCCGCCGGCGTTATGGCCCAGCTGATGGGTAAGGAGAACAACTTGGCGATGATCCGTCTGCCCTCCGGCGAGATGCGCAACGTCCCGCTGAACTGCATGGCCACTATCGGTCAGGTAGGCAACGCCGACCACGCCAACGTTCAGATCGGTAAGGCCGGTCGTAAGCGTCACATGGGTTGGAGACCCACCGTTCGCGGTTCTGTTATGAACCCCTGCGATCACCCCCACGGTGGTGGTGAGGGCCGTTCTCCCATCGGTCGTCCCGGCCCTGTTACCCCCTGGGGTAAGCCCGCTCTGGGTTACAAGACCCGTAAGACTCATAACCGCTCCGATAAGTTCATCGTGAAGCGCCGCGACAAGTAAGCGAAAGGAGATCAAGAATAATGGGTAGAAGCATTAAGAAGGGTCCTTTCGTGCAGCCTGTGCTGTTGAAGCGGATCCAAGAGATGAATAAGGCCGGTGAGAAGCGCATCCTGAAGACCTGGAGCCGCTCCTCCACCATTTTCCCGGACTTTGTCGGTCACACCATCGCCGTCCACGACGGCCGCAAGCATGTGCCGGTTTACGTCACCGAGGATATGGTCGGTCACAAGCTGGGCGAGTTCGCCCCCACTCGTACCTTTAAGGGCCACGCCGGCTCCAAGAGTACGAAATAAGCGGAAAGGAGAGAATTATCATGGAAGCTAAAGCGCAAGTCACTTACGTGCGCATTTCGCCTCGTAAAGTTAAGATCGTTCTCGACCTCATCCGCAACAAGCCGGTTGATGTCGCTGCGGCGATTCTCAAGTTCACCCCCAAGGCTGCCTGTGAGCCGGTTGGCAAGCTGCTGAAGTCTGCCATCGCCAATGCCGAGAACAACTACAACTTGGACAAGAACCAGCTGTACGTTGCTGAGGCTCTGGTGTGCCCCGGCCCCATCATGAAGCGTGTCCGTCCTCGTGCCCAGGGCCGTGCCTACCGCATTGAAAAGCGGTCTTCTCACATCACCCTGGTGCTCAAAGAGATGGAATAAGCGAGGAGGAGGTATAGTATGGGACAGAAAGTTAATCCTCACGGCCTTCGGGTCGGTGTGATCAAAAACTGGGACTCCCGCTGGTTCGTTAAGGATAGCGAGTTCGGCGATACGCTGGTGTCTGACTACAACCTGCGTAAGTTCCTGAAAAAGAACCTGTATGACGCCGGCATCGCGCTGATCGAGATCGAGCGGGACGCTTCCCGTGTTCGCATCAACATCCACTGCGCCAAGCCCGGTCTGGTCATCGGTAAGGGCGGCGAGGCTATCGATAAGCTGCGCGACGCCTGCAAGAAGCAGCTGGGCGGCAAGGACGTCCTGCTGAACATCGTTGAGGTTAAGAGCCCCGACGTGAACGCTCAGCTGGTGGCCGAGAACATCGCCGCTCAGTTGGAGAAGCGTGTTGCCTTCCGCCGTGCTATGAAGATGGCCATCGGCCGTGCTATGAAGCTGGGCGCGAAGGGTATTAAGATCAAGCTGTCCGGTCGTTTGAACGGCGCTGAGATCGCTCGCGTGGAGCAGTACCACGAGGGCACTATTCCGCTGCAGACCCTGCGTGCGGACATTGACTATGGCTTCGCTGAGGCCAACACCACCTACGGCAAGATCGGTATCAAGACCTGGATCTACCGCGGCGAGGTGCTGGTGGGCGCTGCCAAACCCCGTCGGGAAGGAGGCCGCAAGTAATGCTGTTACCTAAGAGAGTTAAATATCGCCGCGTTCACAGAGGCCGCCTGACCGGTGAGGCCCATCGCGGCAACAAGATCAGCCACGGCGAGTATGGTTTGCAGGCTACCGAGCCCGCTTGGATCACCTCCCGTCAGATTGAAGCCGCCCGTATCGCCATGACCCGTTACATCAAGCGTGGCGGTAAGGTTTGGATCAAGATTTTCCCTGATAAGCCCATCACCGAGAAGCCCGCTGAGACCCGCATGGGTTCCGGTAAAGGTTCTCCCGAGTACTGGGTGGCCGTGGTAAAGCCCGGCCGCATTATGTTCGAGATGGCCGGCGTGTCCGAGGAGATTGCCCGCGAGGCTCTCCGTCTGGCTGCTAACAAGCTGCCCATCAAGTGCAAATTTGTCCGCAAGGAAGAAACGGATGGTGAGCAGGCATGAAAGCGAACGAATTGAATAAGATCCGCGAGTTGAACGACGTGGAGCTGAACAAGAAGCTCGGCGACCTGAAGGAAGAGCTGTTCCACCTGCGATTCCAGAACGCCATCAACCAGCTTGAAAATCCGATGCGCATTAAGGCGGTTCGGAAAGAGATCGCTGTCGTTAAGACCATCATTCGTGAGCGTGAGCTCAAGGCTCAGGCGTAACGGAAGGAGGAGTTAGAATGAGCGAGCGGAATCTGAGAAAGACCCGTACCGGTATCGTTGTGTCCGATAAGATGGACAAGACCGTGGTGGTTGCCATCGCGGACAACGTCCGGCATCCCCTGTACAAGAAGATCGTTAAGCGCACCGTGAAGCTGAAGGCTCACGATGAGAATAACGAGTGCCGCGTGGGCGACCGCGTGGCTATGATGGAGACCCGCCACCTGTCCAAGGACAAGTGCTGGCGTGTCACCGAGATCATCGAGAAGGCGAAATAAAGAGTCAGTTGCACCGCATACCGTCTCGTGGCTGTTCGTGGTCAGCGGGGTTGGTGTTATAAAATGGTGCTTCCTTGAAAGGAGGAAAAACTGTGGTTCAGCAGCAAACTTACCTGAAGGTTGCCGACAATACCGGCGCGAAAGAGCTGATGTGCATTCGCGTTCTGGGTGGTTCCGGCCGTCGGTATGCTAACATCGGCGACGTGGTTGTCGCCTCTGTCAAAAAGGCGGCTCCCGGTGGTGTCGTCAAGAAGGGTGACGTCGTGAAGGCGGTCATCGTCCGTTCCGTGAAGGGTCTGCGTCGTGCTGACGGTACTTACATCCGCTTCGATGAGAATGCGGCCGTCATCATCCGTGACGACAAGACTCCCCGCGGTACCCGTATCTTTGGGCCTGTGGCCCGCGAGCTGCGCGACAAGGATTATCTGAAGATCCTGTCTCTGGCTCCCGAAGTATTGTAATTAGGAGGTGTCGAAATTGAGTAACAAAATGCATGTGAAAAAGGACGATACCGTCCTGGTCCTCAGCGGCGACGACCGTGGCAAGCAGGGCAAGGTCCTGGCTGTCAGCCCCAAGGAGGGCAAGGTCATTGTTGAGGGCATCAACATGATCAAGAAGCACGTGAAACCCCGCAAGGCCGGTGAGCAGGGCGGCATCATCGAGGCCGAGGGCGCTATGTACGCCTGCAAGGTCCAGTTGGTTTGCCCCGCTTGCAAAAAGGCTACCCGCGTGGCTCACAAGAAGGTCGCTGCCGACAACGGCAAGACCCGTACCGTCCGCATCTGCAAAGAGTGCGGCGAAGAAATGTAAGGAGGTAGGAGAGAATGGCTACTTTGAAAGAAACCTATAAGAATGACATCGCTCCTGCCCTGATGAAGAAGTTCGGTTACAAGAGCGTTATGCAGATCCCGAAGCTGGACAAGGTTGTGATCAACGTTGGCTGCGGCGAGGCTCGTGACAACGCCAAGGTGATCGACGCCATCATCAACGACCTGTCCGCCATCACCGGTCAGCGTCCCGTCGTGTGTAAGGCTCGCAAGTCCGTAGCTAACTTCAAGCTGCGTGAGGGCATGAACATCGGCGCGAAGGTGACCCTGCGTGGCGATCGTATGTATGAGTTCGTTGACCGTCTGTTCAATGTGGCGCTGCCCCGTGTCCGCGACTTCCGCGGCATCAACGCCAACTCCTTTGACGGCCGCGGCAACTACAACATGGGTCTGAAGGAGCAGTTGATCTTCCCCGAGATTGACTACGATAAGATCGACAAGGTGCGCGGCATGGACCTGTGCTTTGTCACCACTGCCACCACTGACGAAGAAGCGCGCGAGCTGCTCACCCTGATGGGCGCTCCGTTCGCGAAGTAAGGAGGAGAATTGTTATGGCTAAGACTTCTATGAAACTGAAGCAGCAGAAGGCGCCCAAGTTCTCCACTCGTGCGTACAACCGCTGCAAGATCTGCGGCCGTCCCCACGCTTACCTGCGTCGGTATGGCATCTGCCGTATTTGCTTCCGCGAGCTGGCTTACAAGGGCCAGATCCCGGGCGTGAAGAAGGCCAGTTGGTAATTCAGCAATAGCAACCATTTATAAGGAGGTAGAGGTTATGCAAATTTCTGATACTATCGCCGATATGCTGACTCGGATTCGCAATGCGAACTCTGCCAAGCATGAGACGGTGGATATCCCCGCTTCCAACATGAAGAAGGCTATTGCCCAGATTCTTGTTGACGAGGGATATGTCAAAGAATACAAAGTCATCGAAGATGGCAAGCAGGGCATCATTCGGATCGCTCTGAAGTACCAGGGCGCCTCTCGTACGCCCGTTTTGCAGGGTCTGCGCCGCGTTTCCAAGCCCGGCCTGCGGATCTATTCCAGCAGCGAGGACATGCCGCGTGTTATGAAGGGCATCGGCACCGCTATCGTTTCCACCTCTAAGGGCGTTATGACCGATAAGGCCGCCCGTAAAGAGCACGTGGGCGGCGAAGTCCTGGCGTTCATTTGGTAAGGGGGTAGAAGAATATGTCTAGAATTGGTCGTAAGCCCATTACTATCCCCGCCGGTGTCGAGGTTACTGTCGACAATGGTTTGGTAACGGTTAAGGGCCCCAAGGGCACCCTGAGCCAGAAGATCAACCCCATTATCTCCGTGGAGATCAATGGCGGCGAGATCAACGTTACCCGTCCCAACGATGAGAAGGAAGCCCGTTCTCTGCACGGTCTGTCCCGCACTCTGATCAACAACATGGTTGTTGGTGTTACCGAAGGCTACAAGAAGGAGCTGGAGGTCAATGGTGTCGGTTACCGTGTGCAGAAGCAGGGTGACACCCTGGTTATGAACCTGGGTTACAGCCATCAGGTGTTTGTCAAGGAGATTCCCGGCATCACCATCGAGGCCCCCGGTCCCAACCAGATCATCATCTCCGGCGCCGACAAGCAGCTGGTTGGCCAGTTTGCTGCCGAAGTCCGCGAGAAGCGCCCCCCGGAGCCTTATAAGGGCAAGGGCATTAAGTATACCACCGAGCACATCCGCCGCAAGGAAGGTAAGGCCGGCGGTAAGGGCAAGAAGTAAAGAAGGAGTGAAACAACTATGGTGAGCAAGAAAGACAGCAATGCAGCTCGTCTGCATCGCCACAAGCGCGTGCGCGGCAAGATCAGCGGCACCGCTGAGCGTCCCCGCCTGGATGTGTATCGCTCCCTGAACCACATCTATGCCCAGGTGATCGATGATGTTAAGGGAGTGACCCTGGTCGCCGCCTCCTCTGTGGAGAAGGATTTCGGTATGACCGGTGGAAACAAGGCTGCCGCCCGCAAGGTCGGCGAACTGATCGCTAAACGTGCCGCCGAGAAGGGTATCACCGAGGTCGTATTTGACCGCGGCGGCTATGTCTACCACGGCCGTGTGCAAGAGCTGGCCGAAGGCGCCCGTGAGGGCGGCCTCAAGTTCTAAGAGAGGGAGGAATTAACTTTGGCCAGAAGAGAAGAAATCGTTAGCGAGTACAAAGAAACCGTGGTAGCCATCAACCGTGTCAGCAAGACTGTCAAGGGCGGCCGTGTCATGAAATTTGCGGCACTGGTCGTCGTGGGCGATGGCAAGGGCACCGTGGGCTTCGGCACCGGTAAGGCGGGCGAAGTTCCGGATGCTATCCGCAAGGGCATCGAGGATGCCAAGAAGAATCTGGTGAAGATTTCCCTGAAGGGCAGCACCATTCCCCATGAGGTGATTGGTAAGTTCGGCGCCGGCGAAGTGCTGATGAAGCCCGCCGCCCCCGGTACCGGTATCATTGCCGGTGGCACGGTGCGTGCTGTGGCTGAGGCCGCCGGTATCAAGGATATCCGTGCCAAGGCGCTGCGTTCCAACAACCCTTATAACGTTGTGAATGCGACTATGTGCGGCTTGAAGCAGCTCCGCAATGCGGAAGAGGCTGCTGCCACCCGTGGCAAGACCGCGCAGGACATCTTAGGTTAAGGAGGACAAGAGTATGCAGATCAAATTGGTTAAGAGCCTCATCGGCAGCAAGAAAGACCAGATCGCCACTGCCGAGTCCTTGGGCCTGAAGAAGATTGGCGACGTCGTCAATCAGCCTGACAACGCTGCTACCCAGGGTAAGGTAGCTAAGATCATCCACCTCGTCGAGGTAACCAACGCTTAAAACCAGCAAGGAGGTGCAATCCAATGAAACTTCATGAGCTTTCTCCGGCTCCCGGCTCTGTTCGGGACGTCAAGCGTATCGGCCGTGGTCACGGTTCCGGTAACGGCAAGACCGCCGGTAAGGGTCACAAGGGTCAGAAGGCCCGCGCCGGTCGCGGTATCCGTGCCGGTTTTGAGGGTGGTCAGATGCCTCTGCATCGTCGCATCCCCAAGAGAGGCTTCAACAACATTTTCGCTACTCCCTACACTGCTATCAACGTGGCGATTCTGAATCGCTTCGAGGATGGCGCTGTGGTGGATACCGAGGCGCTGCTGAATGCCGGTATCATTAAAAAAGCCCCCTATGGCGTCAAGATCCTGGGCAACGGTAAGATCGAGAAGAACCTGACCGTTCAGGTTGCCGCCTTCTCCGAGTCTGCCAAGGCCAAGATCGAGGCAGCGGGCGGGAAGGCCGAGGTGATCTGACATGTTCCAGATCCTGCGTAATGCGTGGAAAATCGGGGACCTGCGTAAGAAGATCCTCTTCACCGTTTTCATTCT
>JAZNJO010000019.1:0-31738 GCA_045578085.1 Acutalibacteraceae bacterium
CGCTTCGGGATAGAGATTGCACCAACACAAAAAATCTTCGCAAAAAAATCAGTAGAACTCGTTTCCGTCTTGAAGAAATTGCACTAAATACAAAACCACCCTCCGAAGTTAACTTCCACTATCGACAAAAAAAGACTCGCATTTCTGCGAGTCTTTTTGGTCTGTGCTGATATTCAGCAGGTTATTTTATGCCAATTCTGCGAAATACTTAATAGTACGTACCATCTGGCTGGTGTAGGAGTTCTCGTTATCGTACCAAGAAACTACCTGTACCTGATAGGTATCGTCGGCGATCTTTGCAACCATGGTCTGGGTGGAATCGAACAGAGAGCCGTAACGGATGCCGATGATGTCGGAAGACACGATCTGATCCTCGTTGTAGCCGTAGGACTCGGAGGCAACAGCCTTCATAGCGGCGTTGATGCCCTCCTTGGTGATGTCCTGACCCTTAACCACGGCCACCAGGATGGTGGTGGAGCCGGTGCAGGTGGGAACACGCTGAGCAGAACCGATCAGCTTGCCGTTCAGCTCGGGGATAACCAGGCCGATGGCCTTAGCAGCGCCGGTGGAGTTGGGAACGATGTTCTGAGCGCCGGCACGGGCACGACGCAGGTCGCCCTTGCGATGGGGGCCGTCCAGGATCATCTGATCGCCGGTGTAGGCGTGCACGGTGGTCATGATACCGCTCTGGATGGGAGCGTAATCGTTCAGAGCCTTAGCCATGGGAGCCAGGCAGTTGGTGGTGCAGGAAGCCGCAGAGATGATGGTGTCCTCAGCGGTCAGGGTGCTCTCGTTCACGCCGAACACGATGGTCTTCAGATCGTTACCGGCGGGAGCGGAGATAACAACCTTCTTAGCGCCGGCATCGATGTGAGCCTGGCTCTTCTCCTTGGAGCAGTAGAAACCGGTGCACTCCAGAACAACCTCAACGCCCAGCTCGCCCCAGGGGAGATCCGCAGCGTTCTTCTCGGCATAGATCTTCAGAACCTTGCCGTCCACAGTGATGGTGCCGGCCTCGTCGTCGGCGACCACAGTGTGACCGTCGTAACGGCCCTGAGCAGTGTCATACTTCAACAGGTGAGCCAGCATGCTGGGCTTAGTCAGGTCGTTGATCGCGACCAGCTCGTAACCCTCAGCACCAAACATCTGACGGAAAGCCAGACGACCGATACGGCCAAAACCATTGATTGCAACTTTAACAGCCATGATAAATACCTCCAATATTTTTAGTATGGGTTTATTTTACCGCAAACAAAAGAAAAATGCAATATGTTTGTCTATTTTTTAACTAATTTTCACCACTTTTGGAGATTTCACCAAAGACGCCGTTTTTGCAACGCAAACACTAGGAAAGAGTGACAAATAATCCCTCTATCCGTCACCTGAAAGGAGTTCATTATGACCTCTCATCCGTCCTCTGCCGATGCAGCAGCACCTACGGAAGGTACCCTGCGAGAACAATTAGCTTCTTTTTTTCTGTCCATGCCCTCTTTTTACGAACAGACCACCCGCGAAAGGCAGGCATATCTACAACAACTTAACCGTCTGGGAGAGTTGGAAAGGCAAGAGATCCTGCGCAGTGCCGGTGCCGCTCGTCCCTTAGTATGGGGTAATCCTGCACCGCTGTTGCAATCTTTGCTGGCCGCCGCCCAACGACTGGGGGCCGGACTGGGGCAGCCCATTCTTCTTTTCCCCGCCAAAGGCACCGCCATCGGATGGGATACTCTACTCCACCCCCGCGTGCTGAGTGTGGCATTGGAAAGTCTTTTGTGCTGTGCCTGCCTGAGCGCCCCCAAGCAACCCATCTGGGTGCGGATGCAGGAGCATCGAGATAGCCTGTCGGTGACGGTAGTTGCCAATGCGCCCATCACCGACGAAGAAACGCTGGCGCTCATTAAAGAATGCACCAGACTCCATGACGGGCGTCTGGTGCATCACGAAAATACCATTCAATTCTCACTAGGCTGTATTCAAACACCGCCACCGGGGATACGGCTGTACTGCTGTCCATCGGAACAGGATTTGTTGCAAGACACATTATCCCCCGTATGGAGTTGCTTTTACGCCGGTGTTTACTCGGCAATACTCTCTTCATCGCTGGAAGACTCTTGCTCCGACTGAGCCGCGCTGTGCCACAAAGAAAAACACACCGCCAGAGCCAGCACACCTACAGCGGCATCCGCAACCCCCACCTGCTGACCGGCCAGATAGGCCTCGCTGTCCTGCAGCAGGTACATACACACACGTACCAGCGGCGTGGAGAGCGCAAACAACACCGTGCTCGTCGACCAGAACATCAACGAACGGATGTTAGCCTGTCCCACACCGGCAGTATACCGAGCCAGTTTAAACAGAAATACCAGTTCCAAAATAAACATCACGAAGTGGAAGAAACTGTCGGACATCCGCACCGTGCCCGCAAAGGAAGCCTCGTAGGCGGCCAGTCGAAACCACATCCACAGCACGGGGGCCAACGCACTCCACTGAGCCATCCCCTGACGGGTGCCCCCCTCGGAGATCAGTACCAGACCCATCCGCACCAAGGACGCACCACCCAACACAGCGAACACGGCTTCCAGCAATTGCAGAACGGCCAACACCTTGGAAGCGGTAACCGAGGCGGTTCTGGTGGTCAAGGACTCGATGAGTCCCAGCACCCCCACCACGCCCAACACAGTGCCTGCCAACAGTAAAGTAAACGCTAGCGGCAAACCGCTCCGTCCGCTGATTTCCTGTCTCTGCTTCGGTAACGTGCAACTTAGCACCAATTGTACCGCTATGCACAACAGCATAAAACCTACCGTCAACACACTACTGGTAAACAGGCCAGTATCCCAATCTCGATTAGCTGGCAATATCCACACACGCAGCAGCACCGTCAGTACCACGAAAACCAGGCTGAGATACCACATCAAGCGCATACGGCCGAGGCCATTCCCTTTTACAGTCATCATCCATTTCCACCTTTCTGCGGCGGCATATTTGTCCCGCCGTCAGCATATAAGTAAGCAGACAACCTCTGCCAAAAGTTCTCCGTTTATCATACCCTTATTTTTCCATAAAGTCAAGAAAAACTGCCGCAAGCGGCGTATACGGAAAGGATGTTTGTATGAAAGGTTATGGATGGCTTTTTTTAATTACGGGAGCACTTCTGCTCCTGCTCCCGCTACCGGCACTGGCTCATTCCGATGCGGTCGACACCCCTCCTGACACCTCACAACCATTGGAGGAGTCCATCCCTGACGACTCCACAATTCCCACCGAACCAACGGACGAGCCGATCAACGAAGAACCCGTCTTTCGCATCCTATGTGGTGAGCAGGTGGTGACCCTGACGGAACGAGAGTTTCTTATCCGTACTTTGGCGATGGAGATGAGTCCCTCCTATCACAGTGAAGCACTCAAAGCCCAGGCGGTAGCGGCGTATACCTATTACGGCAGACGACGGCAACTGCAGACGGAAAAAGTCGACCCCACTCTGCATGGAGCGGATTTTTCCACCCCTCACACCAACTTCCCCGATGCCTACACTCCAGAAGCCTTGCAGCAACGCTGGGGAGCGCAATACAATATGTATTACAAAAAAATAACCGAAGCGGTGGAGGCAGTTCTGGGACAGACGATCACCTATGAGGGAACGCTTATCGACGCCTGTTATCACTCCCTCAGCAGCGGCAGCACCGAAAATGCCGAAACCGTTTGGGGAACAAACATCCCCTATTTGCAGGCGGTTGCCAGTCCCGGTGACCGTCTGGCCCCCGACTACAAAGCCACCATCACCTTATCTGCCGAGGAAATGAAAATGGCACTATCTGCCTGTGAAACACCTCTCACATTGGACGATGATCCCTCCGGCTGGTTCGGTGAGTCCTCCCTGTCCGCCGCCGGCTACGTGGCTACACAAACAGTGGGCAGCATCACTTTGGCAGGCACCGAACTACGGAAATTACTGGGGCTTCGCTCCGCCGCCTTTACGGTGACGTATACGGAGAACACCTTCACCATCACCACCCACGGATACGGGCACGGAGTGGGCATGAGCCAATACGGCGCCGACTATCTGGCGCGGCAAGGATATTCGTACAAAGAAATTTTAACCTATTATTATACTGGGGTAACCGTGGTATAAAAAACCTTTGCATTTTGATGCCAAATCGTGTAGAATAAAAAAGAACGAAGAAAAAGGATGGCGGAAAGTATGGGAAAGACAATCTTCCGAAAACGAAAGAAACGACAGCAAATGCTGCTGATTCTGTCGGTCTGTATGCTGACGGCCGCATTGGCTATCGTACTGGTAGTCGTGAGCATACACACCAATCTGCCTCAAGATGGGAGCAGTCACTACGAGCCCTCCGAGGAACCGTCGGAAAAACCGATCAGCCGGCAACCTCTGCCTAAGGATTTTATTGACCGCAACACCTATTCGCCTTATGTGGCGCTGTATGATGTGGACAACGATAAAATGCTATACAGTAAGAATGCTGACGAGCGGTGCTATCCTGCCAGCCTGACCAAATTAATGACGTCCATCATTGCCTTGGAGTACGCGGATGCAGACACGGTCATTAACGTAGGTAACGAGGTGAATATGATCGCCGCCGGCTCCAGCCGTGCCTATCTCACCGCCGGCAGCAAGATGAATCTCATTCAATTGTTACAAGCGATGCTGCTCCCCTCCGGTAACGATGCAGCCTACGTTGCGGCGGTGCAGATCGGTCGCATCATCGCAGGTGACCCCGAGATGGACCGCTATGCCGCCGTCAGCAAATTCTGCGAGGCGATGAACCAAAAAGCCAAGGCGTTGGGTTGCACCAATACTCATTTTGTCAATCCCGACGGATGGCATGAAAGCGACCACTACACCACCGCATCGGATATGGTAAAGATCGCCAAGGAGGCTATCCAGCATCCCGAGATCGTGCAGGTAGTCTCTCAATCCAGTGCCAAGGTGACCCTCATCAGCGGACAGACCGCCACCTGGTACAATTCCAACCGACTGGTCAATCCCACCAGTGCCTCTTTCTACGAGGGGGCCTTCGGTCTCAAAACCGGCACCACCGACGAGGCAGGGCGCTGTCTGGCAGCCTGTGCCACCCGCAACGGACGCACCAGCATCGCCATCGTGATGGGTGCCGCCGATGAAACGGGGCGCTGGGAGGATGCCCGCGGTCTTTTGGACATCAGTTTCCAATAAGTGTAAAAAAAGACGGTCGCCGACCGTCTTTTTTCTTTACATTTCCGTTTGGTTGTGCTACAATACCCCCAAAGATACAGAGTAAATCCACAAGCGTAAAGTGTCGGCTGAACGGGGAGTTGTCCGCCGAACGAAAAGGGGTTCCCTTGCGGTTTGTGGGTTGCATCCCGCTGTGATACACCATAGAGAGACCTCTTTATGGGTACAGCTTATGCTCATTCTGTACCAATAAAGGAGGTTATTTTTATGTCCGAATCATCATCCCCGCTGGCCCGTTTGTCGATCCTTTCCGCCACCTACTGGAAAGAAGCCGTCGCCAACCTCAAAAGCACCCGTATGCTGGCACTGGCCGCTATGGTGGTGGCGCTGCGCGCCCTGTGTAAGATGCTGGAGATTCCGCTGGCACCGGGACTGAACATCAACGTGGCCGGCATCTTCAACGCAGTGGGTGCCATGATCTACGGCCCCGTGGTAGGGGTGCTGGGCGCCGTGGTCAGTGACCCGCTGGGGTATCTCTTACACCCCGACGGCCCCTATTTTCTGCCCTTTATGCTGGTGGATATGAGCAGTTCCTTCATATTCGGTCTGTTCTTCTGGCAGCAGAAGTTATCCGTTCCCCGCGCTATGGGAGCCAAGTTCACCGTAAATATGGTGAGCAACATCGCGCTCACCTCTCTGATTATGAAATGGTATTATTTCATTTTCTACGGAGTGGAAAAGGCAGAGGCCTACAACCTCATCAACCTGACCCGCATTGTAAAAAATCTGGTGATGTTCCCCATTGAGGCCATCCTCATTACGGTGGTGCTGGGAGCGTTGTCCCCCGCCCTTTACCGCCTGCGGCTGATGAAAGAAAAGCCGGATATGAAGTTGAGCATCCGTCACTACCTTCTGGCGGCAGTACTTACCTTATTGGCAGTGGGTCTGGTGCTGTTCTACGTCTTCTTCCTGAAGGATTTTGTGAAAGAACATAACTTTAAACTGTGGTAAGAGAAAAGCCGAGGCGAAAACGCCTCGGCTTTTCTCTATCCTTATTTCAGCAGTGCTTCCACTGCATCCACGGCAGGCGTCAGTTCGTCGCACACCACCCGCTCGATCTCGCCGCTGTCGCACAGGGCGGCAATGTTGGCATCCATAGGCAGTTTTGCCAACACCGACAGGCCCATCTCGGCGGCGGCCTTTTCCAACCCCAATCCGTCACCAAACAGAGGGATGACCTTGCCGCAATCGGGACACTTGACACTGCTCATATTCTCCACGAAGCCCAGCACGGGCACATTCAACATGTCCGCCATCTTGTGGGCCTTGCCCACCACCATCTGCACCAAGGACTGGGGAGTGGTAACGATCACGTTGCCGTCCAGAGGGATGCTCTGGTACACGGTGAGCGGCACGTCACCGGTGCCGGGGGGCATGTCAATAAACAGCACATCCAGATCGCCCCATACCACGTCGGTCCAGAACTGGGTGACCGCGCCGGCCACCACGGGACCACGCCACACCACCGGCTGATTCTCATCTTCCAACAGCAGGTTGATGGACATCACCTTGATGTTCATATGAGTCTCCTCAGGGAGGATGCCCAGCTCGTTGGCCATGGCCCGACGGGTGATACCGAAGGCCTTAGGGATAGAGGGACCGGTAATATCTGCATCCAACACACCCACCTTATAGCCGCGACGGGCCATCATCACCGCCAGCATAGCAGTAACGGAAGACTTACCTACGCCACCCTTACCGCTGGACACCGCCACCACTTTTTTGATGGCGCTGTACTGGTTGAGGGGCTTGTGAAGATCCTGCTCACTGCATTTCTGACTGCAAGAACTGCAATCGTGATTACATTCTGCCATAGTTATCTCTCCTAATCTGAAACTTACAATTTGCTTTCATCATATACTGCGCGAACACCGCCGATAAACTTAGGTCGGGTGCGGGCGCACAAAACAAGGGCTTCTCCGATGGATTTAACGCTCAGGCGCACCGGCACCGCTACCTCTTTGAGGTGCATACCAATGAGAGTGCCGCCGATGTCCAGTCCCGCATTGGCGCGGATATGCTCCACCGCCACAGGGGCGGTCATCCTCTGCCACACGGCGGTGGCAAAGGAGCCGCCCGCCTTAGGCTGAGGGACTACGTTCACCGGCTCACAGCCGTATTTTTCCGCCGCCTCTGATTCCAGAATCAGCGCGCGGTTGAGATGCTCACAGCATTGCACCGCCACATAGACACCCGCTTGTTCCAGCAGAGGCAATACCGCATCTGCCAAGGCATTGGCGGCCTCCACGCTGGAATGGGTGCCGATCTTCTCACCCACCATCTCACTGGAAGAACAGCCGATAACCAACAAGTCTCCCGCTTTGAGATCGGCAACGGTCAACATCTCGGATACCGCTGCGGCGGCATCCTGTTTAATTTTCTCCAACATACCATCACATCCTTATACCTGACGATAGCCGACGGCTTCTTCCACCGCCTCCATCAGCAGATGATACATAGGCATCAGCGCCTGAAATCCCGCCAACAAGCGGGAGGGCAGATCCTTGTCCGCCACAAACGCCGCATCCTCACAACGGGACAGATCCACACTGCGGCAGTCGTAGAACGGTCGCAGCAAAGCGGGAGTATCCTCGGTGCTGCGAGGTCTGGCATAAGGGCGACCGCCCAAAATGAAACCAGCCGCCTCCGCAGACTTGACCGCTGCCTCGGCACGGGGAATATCCTCCTTGATACGGCGACGAAGCGCTTTCATCACCGTGGGAGTGGCGGAATAGAATCCCAGTCCCCACTCGGCTCGCGCCAAGGAAAAATCCAAGTAAAATGCGGGGACACACCAATCCCACGCCCGCTTATCCCGCATAAAGACGATCCACATATTCTCGCGATACATATGCTTGTCATGAGTAAAGCGGTTATCCCGCCGCACCCGACTCACACTGCCACCCAAAAGCGGGTCGATCGCCAACATCGCAGGGGTCAACTCTGCCACCAATTGTCGCAGAGGATGTACCACCATTTGATTAATGACGGGTTTGTGTTCTTCATAAAAGGATTTGCTGTCCTGAAAACGGTTCTCCGCCAACAGAAATAGACTGTCTGTACCGATACCGGAAAAACTCATCTTGCTTATTTCTCCTTTTTCAGCCATTGTGGGGTGGGCAATTGGGCCAGCATCACCGCCGCAAACATCAGGCCGCATCCCAACAGCTCCGTGTGGGATAAACGATCACCCAGCAATACCCAACCCGCCAGCACCGCAAACACCGACTCAAAGCTCATCAGAAGCGATGCGGTGGTGGGATGGGTGTGCCGTTGCGCTACAATCTGCAGAGTATAGGCCACGCCGCTGGACAGCATTCCCGCATACAGAATGGATTCCCAGCAGCTCAGCATCGCGGTCAAAGAAGGGGTCTCAAACATAAACATCAGGGGTAAATTCAGTATGCCCACTGTGAAAAATTGAATACAAGCCAGTCGGACACCGTCCGTCTGAGGGGCAAAATGATCCACCAGCAAAATCTGTACCGAAAACAGCAGAGCGCAGGCCAATACCAGCAGGTCGCCCAGGTTGATCTCGCTCTCCCCCACGGCGCACAGTAGGTAAAGACCTGCCACTGCCAATACCACACCCAGCCAGTTGAGCAGGGTGGTCTTTTTCCGCAGGAACAGACCCAGAATCGGGACTAGCACAATATACAGTGCGGTGATAAAGCCTCCTTTACCCACCGAGGTGTAGGCGAGACCGATCTGCTGTACGTTGGTGGCAGCAAACAGCGCCAGACCGCAACATACACCGCCGGTCACCAGTACCCGCCATTCCTGCCGGGTAGCTGGCTTATGAGCCAGTCCCACCCGATCCAACAAGGGTAGTACCACTAGCAAAGAAGTGCCGCCAATGAGCGAGCGCACGCCGTTGAAGGTTAAACTGCCTACCAGCGCGCCGCCCTCTTTCTGCGCCACAAAGGCCACACCCCAAATAAAGGCAGTCAACAGCAACAGAACGTTACCTCGCATCCGTGCAGATAAACCGTTTTTACTCAATGATGTCACCCCTTTTCGTCGAACTTTCCCCCCATTATAATCCTCTTGCGGCAAAAAAGCAAGAGCAGCCTCATAATTTTTGCCCCGCTATCACAAAGCGACGAAAAGAAAATTTTACTTGCATTTTGGAAAAATGTGGGGTATACTCGCTTTGTAAGCACTTACAAAGGAGGGAAACAATGAACATCTACGATATTGCCGAACAATGCGGCGTTTCCATCGCCACGGTGTCCCGTGTGCTTAACAACAACCCTAATGTGAGCGCCACCACCCGTGCCAAAGTTATGGCGGCCATGGAAGCGTCTCATTATACCCCCAGCGCCTTAGCTCGCGGATTGGGCAGCGGCTCTATGAAGATGGTGGGTGTTCTCTGTCCCTCCCTGCGCGATCCCTATTATGCAGAGATGCTCTCCTACGTAGAGGAAGGTCTACGGCAAAGAGGATTGCCTATGCTGTTGCAAAGCAGTGGCACTTCCCCAGAGGAGATGAACCAAGCACTCCACGCTATGATACAAAGTCACGTGTCGGCCATCCTGCTTATCGGCGGCATCCCGCCCCGTGAGGACGGAGAGAATGCTCTGCCCGCAACAGCTGCACAAGTGCCCGTAATCCTGTTAGACGGTGACGTATCCGAAACCGGCGTTTACTGTGTCACCAGCAATCACAAGGGAGCTGTGGCCGATCTGGTCGGCATGTTGGTGCGCCGTCAGCGGCGTCGCATCCTGCTGCTTCACGACGCCCATACCTATGCCTGTGAGCAGAAAATACAGGGGTATACCGAAGCCTATGCCGCTTACGGTTTGACCTTGGATCCGGACCTGATTATCGGTGTGGATGCCGATCCGGATGCGGTGAATCAGTGCGTTAAGCAACTGCTGGTCAAGCGAGTTACCTTCGATGCCATCATCGGCACCGAGGATCTGTTGGCTCTAAGTGCTCAAAAAGCGCTGGGACGCACCGGATTGAGTATGCCTATCATCGGATCGGGCAACACACTGTATGCCCGCTGTGCCACTCCCCAACTCACCAGCGTAGACAGTCAACCCGCGCTTGTGTGTGAGACCGGCGTTCGTCTGCTATCCGACTTGCTGGAAGGTAGGCCGGTCAATCCCCGCACCGTCCTCCCCACCCAATTGGTAGAGCGGGACACCTTTCGCAATAACTGAATCGATCAAAAGAGGCGGTACGATGTACCGCCTCTTTTTGAAATTTCTTTGAACAGCATCTATAATCTATTGACTTAAAAAACGTAAAGGTCTATAATTATAAAAATATTAAGGTATATGCGTGAACTACGAAAGAAGGAATCCTATGTACAAACGATTGTTGCGTTGCGTGCGGGAATATAAAGCCCCCACTCTTCTCACCCTGCTGTTTATCACGCTGGAAGCAGTCATCGAGTGCTATATCCCCTTTGTTGCCGCCCAGTTGATTAACGATGTGCGCAACGGCGCTCAAATGAATACCGTGGTACGCAGCGGTCTCATACTCATTGCTATGGCCGTGGTATCTCTATGCTGCGGCGGTATTGCCGGCTTTACCTGCGCCAAGGCCTCCTGCGGCTTCGCCAAGAATCTACGCCACGATATTTTTAAACGTATCCAGAGTTTCTCCTTCGAGAATATGGATAAGTTCTCTTCCGCCTCTTTGGTCACCCGTATGACCACCGACATCAACAACGCACAGATGGCCTATATGATGCTCATCCGCATCGCGGTGCGCGCCCCCTTGATGCTGATTTTCTCCACCGTGATGGCCTTTGTGATGGGCGGCAAGCTGGCCTTTGCCTTTGTCGTCATCATTCCTGTGCTGGCGGGCGGTCTCATTGCCGTAGCACGCCACGCCATGCCCGCCTTCCGCCGCGTATTCAAGAAGTACGACCATCTTAACGAGTCCATCGAGGAAAACGTCCGTGGTATGCGCGTAGTTAAGGGCTTCTCCCGCGAGAACTATGAGCGTGAGAAATTCAATATCGCCTCGGATGATATTCGCAAGGACTTCACAAAAGCGGACCGTTTAGTATCCCTCAACGATCCTCTGATGCGTTTTTGCAGCTATTTCAATATGGTATTCGTGTTGCTGGTAGGTGCTTTCCTGATCATCACCACCAAGGGAGCCGCCATCGACGTGGGCGAGATCTCCGCTATGCTGACCTACGGTATGCAGGTGCTGATGCAGCTGATGATGCTGTCTATGATCTACGTCACCCTCACCATCTCCGCCGAAGCGATCAAACGTATCGCCGAAGTGCTGAACGAAGAATCTACCCTGCATAATCCCTCCACTCCCGTATATGAAGTCAAGGATGGTTCCATCACCTTCCGCGACGTGTCCTTTAAGTATTCGGTCGCCGCCGAACATTACGCTTTGGCGGACATCAATCTGACCATCGACAGCGGTATGACGGTGGGCATTCTGGGCGGTACCGGTTCCAGTAAATCCACGCTGGTCCAATTGATTCCCCGCCTGTACGACGTGACCGAGGGTGCCGTAGAGATCGGCGGCGTGGACGTACGGGCCTACGATATGGATACTCTGCGCAGTGCGGTGGCGATGGTATTGCAGAAGAATCTGCTTTTTGCCGGCACCATCAAGGATAACCTACGCTGGGGCAACCCCAACGCCACCGACGAAGAACTCATCGAAGCCTGCAAACTGGCGCAGGCCCACGACTTCGTAGCCTCCTTCCCCGATGGATACGACACCTACATCGAGCAGGGCGGCACCAACGTCTCCGGCGGCCAAAAGCAGCGCCTGTGCATTGCCCGCGCCCTACTAAAAAAACCGAAAATCCTAATTTTGGACGATTCCACCAGCGCAGTGGACACCCGCACGGATGCCTACATACGCGCCGGATTCAAGTCTTACATTCCCGAAACCACCAAGATCATCATTGCCCAGCGGGTGGCCTCTGTGATGGATGCCGACCTGATTCTGATGATGGAGGGCGGTCGTATTGCCGCCGCCGGCAACCACGAACAGTTGCTGGCTTCCTGTGAGATGTATCGTGAGATCTATGAGCAACAGACGAGAGGAGGCGACCACGATGAGTAAACCTCCTATGAAAGGACCCGCCGGCCGCGGTCCTATGGGCCCCCGCCCCAAGGTGAAAAAGGAGACCCTCCCCCGCACGCTGAAACTTCTGTATCAGTTCTACCCCAAGCTGATTCCCATTGTGGTCTTTTGTATTGTGTTCGCCGCTATTGTTAACTCGATTCCCGCCATCTTCACCCAAAAAGTGCTGGCGGTCATCGTGGACAGTCTGGACGGCGGCATCACCTGGGCCGAAACGTTCCCTAAGATTATGCCGCTCATCGGCATCCTCATCGGTCTGTATCTGCTGACCATCGTGCTTATCACCCTGCAAACTCAGCTGATGGCCTATATCACACAAGGCTTCCTCAGTAAGATGCGGTGCAAGATGTTCGACGGTATGCAGAACCTGCCTATCAAGTACTTTGATACCCACAAGCACGGCGATATTATGAGCCACTATACCAACGACATCGACACCCTGCGCCAGCTCATTTCCCAGTCCATCCCCAGCTTGTTGCAGGCCGGTATCGTGGTGGTTTCGGTGCTGTTCATTATGCTGTATTACAGTGTGCTGATGACCTTGGTCGTGCTGTTGGGCGTGGTCGCTATGTTCTTTGTATCCAAGAAAATCGGCGGCGGCTCCGCCAAATATTTTATCCGTCAGCAGAAAGCCGTAGGCCGCACCGAAGCCTTCATTCAAGAGATGATGAACGGTCAGAGAGTGGTCAAGGTATTCTGCCATGAGGACGAGGCACAAGAGAACTTTGACGCCCTCAACGAAGAATTGTACAAGGATAGTTTCCGTGCCAACGCGTTTGCCAACAGTCTGGGCCCCATCATTATGAACATCGGTAACGTACTGTACGTGGCCTGTGCTATGATCGGCGGTCTGTTTCTGGTCCTTCACGTGCCCAATCTCAGCCTGTCGGGTTTGCCCTTTACCATTGATATCGTGGTCCCCTTCCTGAATATGACCAAGCAGTTCACCGGCAACGTGAATCAGGTGTCTCAGCAGATCAACCACATCGCTATGGGTCTGGCGGGCGCTGAGCGTCTGTTCGAACTGATGGACGAAGCTCCCGAAGTGGACGACGGCTACGTAACTCTGGTCCGTGCCAATATCGCCGCGGACGGCACCATCACCGAGAGCGTTAAGCGTACCGGCCGCTGGGCGTGGAAACATCCTCACAGCGACGGCACCGTTACTTACACGCCTCTGCAGGGCGATGTACGGCTCACCGAGGTAGACTTTGCCTATGAGGAGGGCAAGCCGGTCCTCCACGACGTGTCCGTGTACGCCGAACCGGGTCAGAAAGTGGCCTTTGTCGGCTCCACCGGCGCCGGCAAGACCACCATCACCAACCTGATCAACCGCTTCTACGATATCGCGGACGGTAAGGTGCGGTACGATGGTATCAACATCAACAAGATAAAGAAATCCGATCTGCGCCGTTCGCTGGGCATCGTATTGCAGGAGACCAACCTGTTCACCGGCACCGTGATGGACAATATCCGCTACGGTAATCTGGAGGCCACCGACGAGCAGTGCCGCGAGGCTGCCAAGTTGGTGGGTGCGGACGACTTTATCCGCCGCCTGCCCAAGGGATACGATACCTTGCTGACCAATAACGGTGCCAACCTGTCTCAGGGACAGCGCCAGATGATTGCCATTGCCCGTGCAGCAGCGGCGGATCCGCCTTGCTTGATTTTGGACGAGGCCACCTCCTCCATTGACACCCGCACCGAAGCCATCGTTCAACGGGGTATGGATAAGCTGATGGAGGGCCGCACTGTGTTCGTCATCGCTCACCGTCTGTCCACCATTATGGATGCGGATGTCATTATGGTGCTGGATCACGGCCGCATCATCGAGCGGGGCAACCATGAGACTCTGCTGGCACAAAAGGGCACATATTATCAGTTGTACACCGGTGCCTTTGAGTTGGAATAAGCGATATAAAAAAGGAGCAACCCTCAGGGGTTGCTCCTTTTACTTTTACGCTTTTCCCTTGCTGCCCTTGGTGCCGAAGGAGGTACCGGAGAGGATGTTGCTCTCGTAGGTAAAGGTCAGGGATTCCCGCTCCCGCTGGCGCTTGAAAGCCAAGCGCACCAGTTCATCCATCAGGCCGTCAAAGGACAGCCCCACCTCCTGCCACAGATAAAAGGCAAGAGAGCCGGGGATGGTATTGATCTCATTGACCCACAATTCACCAGTCTCTTTATCGTTGAGGAAGTCAATGCGGGCCACACCCAGGCAACCCAACGCCTTAAAGGTAGCCACCGCCAGCGCCTGTACCTGCTCAGTCATACCCTCGGGTAATTCGGCGGGGCAACGACGCTTAAGATCCGTCATACCCTTGGAGCCACCGGACTTACCACCGCTGCCGGACAGATACTTGTCGCCAAAGGTGAGGATATCCTCCGCGTTCAGCGGCTCCTCACAAGCGGAGGGACGAGCACTCTCGTAATCGCCCAACACCGCGCAATTGATCTCCCGCAGATTGGGCACGGCCCGCTCCACCAGCACACGGGCAGAGAAGCTAACCGCCAAGTCCATGGCATCCATCAGCGAGGCACGATCTTTCGCCTTGGAAATGCCCACGGAAGAACCCAAATTCACCGGCTTGACAATGACGGGATAGCCGATCTCCTGCTCGATCTCGTCCAGAACTCGCTCGCTGTCCACTGCATACTGTTTCCCGGTGTACTGACGGGCAGGAAGAACGGGGATACCAGCCTGAGCCAGCACACCCTTCATCGCGAACTTATCCATACCCAAGGCAGAGGAGGTCACATCACAAGAGGCATAGGGTACCCCCAGCATCTCCAGGTACCCCATCAGGGTACCATCCTCTACGTTGGTGCCGTGCACCACGGGAATCGCCACGTCAAAGGTGGCTATGGTATTGTTGCCGAACTTTTTCATCGGGTAGCGGATCAGTTCCACACCCTGTGCCGCCGGTACGGGCAGCACACGAGTAGCCGCTGTCAGACAGGCGGGCATATCCCGATAGGAAGCGATCTCGCGGAGATTCTCGCCTACGTAGAAACAATTATCCTTGGAAATATACAGAGGAAACGCCTCGTATTTGTCCTTGTTAAGAGCATTTAATGCCTGCAAGCCCGAAATGATGGACACCTCATGCTCCACACTGTGACCGCCGAAAATGACCGCTACTCTTGTTTTCATAGGAACTATCCCCTTTACTTAAAAGTTATCCGGTAAGTCGTTCTCCAACAGAACGATCCGCTCACCCTCACGGGGGAGATTATTGACAAAGTTAAGACCCTCTTTAAGGGTAGCCGCCACATAGATGCGCTCCTCAGGGAAGCCGCCCGCCAACAAACCTTCTTTAAGCGGCGGTGCTTGCTTGATACCCACCAACACAGCCCAGTCGCAACGGGTGGCCGCATATTCGCCCAGCTCCCGATTAAGTGCCTCCTGCCGCTGACCCAATTCCACCATACCGGGGGTCACCAGCACTCGCTGAGTTGCAAAGCCGGACAGGGTGTCCAGCGCACTACGGAAGCCTGCGGGATTGGAATTGTAAGCGTCGTCAATGTAGCCGTTGGGAAGCAACTGCAACCGATGCTCTACGGGTTTGAGCAAGCGAACGGGATATACCATCTCTTTAAGAGAAATGCCCAAGTGATGCGCCAGCGCCATACAGCCTGCCAGATTCTGAATGTTATGGGCGCCCAACAGATGGGTGGTATAGCGGCAACTCTCTCCGTCGGGAGCGGTCAGGGTAAACTGACAGCCGTGAATGTCCACCGTGATGTCGCTGTAACGGTAGTCTGCGCCGCTGTCTGCGCCGCCGTACACAGTCTTAGGCACCGTCACCTCACGGGATCGGATGTATTCGTTATCACCGTTGAGGAACGCCATACCCTCCGCGGGGATAGCATCCACCAACTCAAACTTGGTGGCAATAATGTTGTCCACCGAACCAAAGGTCTCCAAATGCTGTTCGCCGATAGAGGTAAGGATACCGTAGGTAGGATGCACCAGGTCGCAGATTTCCTTAATGTCCCCCACCTGCTTAGCGCCCATTTCGGCGATCAATATTTCATGGGAGGGGCGAAGCATCTCGCGGATGGTCCGCACCACACCCATGGTGGTGTTGTAGCTGCCGGGGGTCATCAGTACGTTATACTTGACCGCCAGCAGGGCGGACAGAAAATTCTTGACACTGGTCTTACCGTAGCTGCCGGTAATGCCCACCACCGTCAGGTGAGGCATTGCGGCCAACCGCTTGCGGGCATCCTTCACGTAACCGTCAGCGATAGCCTTTTCGATAGGAGCGTTGATGAGATTCGCCAGCCCCGTCAGTAGCCACACCACCATACCGGCCATACCGATGAGCGCCACCCCCCGATGGGCTGGGAGCAGAATAAGGCACAGAATACCGCCGCAAAGAATCGCCTGGGTCACGAATAATCGCTTAACACGGGCGGTGATTACTAGCGGCTTCTTGGCCTTCTTAGGCCAGTTAAGCATGGCGGTGAGCAAAAACACCGCCGCGCACACCGCATACAGCACCCACGGCTGAGCCTTATTCGCCAGCCATAGGGACAGCACACACAAAAAAGGAAGCACACGGGGAATATTCACCAGCTTCTTGTCGTTGTCCGCGCACCATTTCTTGTACCGTTCGGGTCGGTAAGAATTGAGTTGCAGCATATGGGTGAAATACACCGCCTGCACACCGAAGTTCAGTGCCGCCGTTACCAGCATCGTCAGTTTCATCCACAACTCCATACTCACACCTCTTTCAAGAAGGAATCCAGCACCCGACTGCACAGACCCCACTGCTGAGCAAAGGCAAAGTGCCCTGCCCCCTCCAACACCACCAGACCCGCATCGGGAATCAGCTTCTCCATCGTCTGTCCGTCGGACAGGGGGGTGGCGGTATCCGCCGAACCCCAGATAAGTAGCGTGGAAACTTTGATCTTGGAAAGTAAATGGGTCAGATCCTCGTTGATGCACCGCACCATGGTCTGCCGCATCAGCGGCGACGCGTTGCGGTAATCCGCCGAGCCCACCTTGCCTTGGCGCTTCTGCGCCAAGCGGGGGAACAGTTTTTTCATCGCCTTGTAACTATACACCTTGACGTAATACTTGGCCGTCCGCTTGGGACGGATGCCGGCGGCGTCCATAAACACCGCCTTTTTCACCGTAAAGGGGACACAGCGCTCCGCCAGCAGTTTAATGCTGATACGGCCACCGAAGGAGTGGTTCATCAACACCACCTCGGTGAGACCCAGGGCGGCAGCAAAGTCCACCGTCCAGTCCACGTAATCGTCCACGCACCACGGCTCCTCGGGTTCGACAGAACCGCCGAAGCCGGGCAGGTCGGGAGCGATCACACGACAATAGGTCGCTAAATGGTCGAGCATCAACCGATAGGTCTCGGCCGGGGCGCCCCACCCGTGGAGGAACAGCACCACCGGACGGTCGGTGGCATGCGGCGCCGAATCGATATAGGATACGGTACGTCCCTGCACCTGTATCGTCATTGGTCGTTCCTCCTTTTCTCAAAAATTAACCCTGATAGGTGATGACCTCGATACTGTTGATGATCACGTCGGTTGTGGGTTTGTCGTCCTCATCGGTCTCCACGGCGGCGATGGCATCCAGTACGTCCAGACCCTCGTACACCTGACCGAAGACGGTATGACCGCCGATATAACGGCTGGCACCATCCAGATGGTAACTGCCGCCGTACTTGGCATACAGCTCCCACACTTCATCAGGTACCAACTCCGCCGCCGGCGTCAGATTCTCATACAAGAAATGCTCCTTGGTGGGGTACATAGAGGTGAACTGCTCACCATAATACTGCACGTACTGATCATAATAGATCTCTACCTGCTGTTCGGTGCTTTCCTGATTCTTCTCGCAGGCGTCTTTCAGTTCAGCTGCCGTTTTGCCGGAAGGTCCGCCCTGATTAATGAAGAACTGGCTGCCGTTGGTGTTGGCTCCGGAATTGGCCATGGCCAAGGAGCCCCGCAGATTGTGGAGGTTCTTGTCGAACTCATCCTCAAACTTGCCGCCCCAGATGCTCTCACCGCCGGTGCCATTGCCCTTGGGGTCACCGCCCTGAATCATAAAGTCCTTGATGACCCGATGGAAGATGAGACCGTCGTAATAGCCGTTTTTGGCGTGGGTTAGGAAGTTCTCCACCGTCTTGGGGGCCGCCTCAGGGAAGAAGCGGACGGACATATCGCCCATAGAGGTGTGCAGGATCGCCACCGTTTCCCCTGCCTTGGGAGCGGAAAGCTGATAGGTATAATCTCCGTACGCATCGGTAGGCTCGTTGACTTCTATTTCCACCTTGTCGCCGCAACCGGTGAAGGCACACAACAGCATAGTGGCTACCATCGCTAACAGAACCATTTTCTTCATCTTTTTCATAGGATGTTTCTCCTTTTTTACGGTTTGCGCCGCGCGATAGGCGGTCGCTCTTCACTTATTTTCAAAAACCGATCGAGGGCGTCGATCTCCTCGCTCTGCCGCCGCAGGAAATCCGCGCAGGCCGAGTCCTCCATCAGGATGCGTCCCACACGGCGCACCGCCCGCACAAAGTCCCGATCCAACGGAACGTGGGCGCATTCCCGCACCAAGGGACACAGCCGAAATCCGCGAGGGTCGTACACCGCTTTCACGCGACCCTCTTCGGTCACGTAGGGAAACAGCGGGAAGATGCGACAGGCAAGAGGACGGAAACGGCGATCGCAGGTGCCACCGCAGGTAAGCAGCCAACCTCCGTCGGCGGGACGGATGGTAAAATCCGTCTGCGCCAATAGGGTTTCCTCACCGGGGAACAACAACATCCCCTCGCTGTCCACCGAATCCAGACAGCAGCGACCGCCGCACACCTGACCGCAGTCGGTGGTGAGGGGGGTCAACTCTTCCAGCAGAGCATAAGCCCGCTTCAAATGATCATTCATAGTCCTTCACGTCGATGCTCAGGATGGTCACGTCCTCCAAAGGCTTGTCGGCGCCGTTGGTCTTCACGTTAGCGATGGCGTCCACCACCTCCATACCGGCATACACCTGACCGAAGACAGTGTGACGATAATCCAGATGGGGAGTGCCGCCCACCTTGGCATAGGCCTCTGCCGCCTCAGCAGGGAAAGCATCCGCCAGACGGGGATCCTTCATCTGCTCCAAAAGGCTGGGGTGCACGCTGTCCGCCTGCACAATAAAGAACTGACTACCGTTGGTGCCGGGGCCCGCATTCGCCATAGACAGAGCACCGCGCAGGTTGTGTAGTTCGGGAGTGAACTCGTCCTTAAAGTTGTGACCCCAGATGCTCTCACCGCCGCAACCGGTGGCGGTAGGATCGCCGCCCTGAATCATAAAATCCTTGATGACCCGATGAAATACGATGCCATCGTAATAACCATTTTGGGCGTGGGTGGTGAAATTCTCCACCGCCTTGGGCGCGTGGTCGGGGAACAAACGAATAGAAATGTCCCCCATATTGGTATGCATCACCGCAACGGTCTCACCGGCGGTGGGCAGGCTCAACTGATTCATAGTATATACCTCGCTTTTTGTTGATGTAGGACGGGCATTACCCGTCCGCAGACAACCAGTGGTCGTCTCTGCGGATGCTATCCATAATATAGGCATAACCGTAATCGCTGACGAAAGCGGATTGCGGTTATCGGTGAGATGCTTTTTCGTCAGGGAGAGGCAAAAAGTGCAGGCAATACTGGATGTATTGACGAACCTTTTTGGCCTTCTTGGCGGAAAAACAGCCGTCGAGAATGGCAATCAAGCTTGAGTCAGCAATTACTATTAATACGCCTTGCCCCAATAGACCATATGCTGAGCGGGCTTGCCGCAACACACACAGGTGCCGGCGATCCGCTCCTGCTGCAAGGGAATACAACGGGAACCCACACCGGTCTTTTCTTTAACCTCGTCCTCGCAGACCTCGTCGCCACACCACATAGCCTTGATGAAACCGTCACCGTTCTGTTCCAAGGCAGCGGTAATCTGCTCCATGGTCTCGCAAGCATAGGTACGCTTTTCCCGATTGGCCAGCGCCTTCTGATAAATGCCGTCCCGCACCGCGGTCAAGAGTTCGGGAATCTTTTCCTCCAACTCATCCAGAGACACCACAATCTTCTCGCGGGTGTCGCGACGCACGATAACGCACTGGTTCTGCTCGATATCACGGGGACCCAACTCCAAACGCAGGGGCACACCCTTCATCTCATACTCCGCAAACTTCCAGCCGGGAGATTGGTCGCTATCGTCCAGCTTGACCCGCGCCACCTTGGCGATTTTCTCCTTGACCTCAGCCGCCTTCTCCAACACACCGGGCTTGTGAGCGGCGATGGGCAGCACCACCACCTGAATGGGAGCTACCGCGGGGGGCAGCACCAAACCGTTGTCGTCGCCGTGGGTCATAATGATGGCGCCAATAAGACGGGTGGTCACACCCCAAGAGGTCTCGTGGACGTACTGCTGCTTATTGTTCTTATCGGTATACTGAATGTCGAAGGCCTTGGCGAAACCGTCACCGAAATAGTGACTGGTGCCCGCCTGCAACGCCTTGCCGTCGTGCATCAGTGCCTCAATACAATAGGTGGCCTCGGCACCGGCAAACTTGTCGCTCTCGGTCTTGCGACCCTTCACCACCGGCATAGCCAGATACTCCTCACAGAAGGTGGTATACACATTGAGCATCTGCTCAGTCTCGGCGATAGCCTCCTCGGCGGTGGCGTGGATGGTGTGACCCTCCTGCCACAGGAACTCGCGGGAACGCAGGAAAGGACGGGTGGTCTTCTCCCAACGCACCACGCTTACCCACTGGTTATACAGCTTGGGCAGGTCGCGGTAAGAATGCACGATATTGGCGAAATGCTCGCAGAACAAGGTCTCAGAGGTGGGGCGCACGCACAACCGCTCCTCCAACTCTTCACTGCCGCCATAGGTGACCCAGGCCACCTCAGGGGCAAAGCCCTTGACGTGATCCTTCTCCTTTTGAAGTAAGCTCTCAGGAATGAACATGGGCATATTTACGTTCTCGTGGCCGGTGGCCTTGAACATACCGTCCAGAATGCGTTGGATATTCTCCCAGATCGCGTATCCGTAAGGACGAATTACCATACATCCCTTGACGCTGGTGTATTCAATGAGCTCCGCCTTCTTTACAATATCCGTGTACCATTTGGCAAAATCTTCGTCCATAGAGGTGATCGCCTCTACCATTTTTTTGTTTTCTGCCATTTTTATGACCTCTCTTTCTGCAGTTGGAAAACCGCACACTTAGACAGTATAATATTATATATAATATTAATGAGAAATGCAACTGTTATTCTGTAAGTTCCGAGAAAAATCCTTTTTTATTATAGAAACACAAGTGTGTAAGGGCAGTATAACTGTTTGTAATCTTTTTCTCGGCAAACTGCGACAGATTTCGTTTTCTTTCACACTGAGTAACAAACAACACCCCTTGCAAATACTGGGTTTTTCACATTTTCCACCGAGTTTTCCACCGTTTTAGGGGAAATTTCGTGTGACTTTCCACAAGGAAAAGATTTACAATTTGTAATATGTGCATAATCAGCTGCCCCTCACCACACAATATCCCTCAAACAGAAAAAAGGAGGGTCACGCCCATGATCAAGGGAATCAACCGTCAAATGATCGAGGTCACCCACACTGGCAGCCCCTATTTTGAGCGAGTCTATCTGGTGGTGCGAGCCGACTGCGGTCATCCGTCAGAGGAACAACTACACCGCCTGGCCCAAAAGGTGGTACAACAGGCGGATACCTATGCCGGTCTGCGAAAGCAACGGCAGCAATGGCGGTGGAAGCGGGGATTGGTCGTTCTCTTGTCGTCGGCAGGAGGGGCGCTGCTCTTTTGGTTGTGTCAATCTTGGTGGGCATAAGAAAAGTCGGGCGGGTAATTCCGTCCGACTTTTCCTTTTATTCCGTTTTTTTATCCAATACAAAGTTTTCCAACAGTTTCATGCTCTGCCGATGCAGGTCGGTGGCATTCTCTGCCGTACCCGAAGTATAGCGAACAGTGAAATACAAATTTTTGGGCAAGGGATCGTACAATTCCGCCGGCAACATCTTAAATACCTCGGCCTCTTGACGGGGATCATTGACCCAATCCCACGCCTTTCCTTCTTCCACAATGTCTGACGCCTCAAAAGGAAGCGTGGTCAAAAACTCATAGTCATCCTCGGTGATGTTGGTCAGACTCTTGGTAAACTTCTTATACACATTCGGTTCCCAAATGAAAAACAGGCGATCACCGGTCATCAGGTGAGCCTGAATCCGCTGAATACCGCTGAGGTAGGTCTGGGTGCCCTGCTCCCCCAAGAAGCAATTTTGAACGTCCACCTCTACCTTGCCATCCCCATCTATATCCTCAGCATAGGGAGTCATCAGCATCTCCATCGCTTTGAGTTGTTCATCCATATAGGAATCCTTGGTCACCAACATAATGGTATAGTCTGCAGGGTCACGGGTGACCAGCTGCGCCACCAACACGGTGAGCACTACCACACCAAACAGTATACCCCAAAAGGTCCACTTGTGATGATACCAAAAATTATCCCACTTGCTCTGAGGTGTTTGGGGGCCCTGCGGGGATTCCTTGTGTTTTAATTCTTCCGGATCCACACCGGCCAGCAGCATTTCTCGTGCCATACTGTCATCCTTTCTGCCGCAACACAACTGTGATCCTTGTCAGTATACCACAAATCCTCCCACTCTGCAAGAAAAAATGCTCCGTGGACTCGCCACAGAGCATTTTTTTGATTATTTTTTCAGTACAACCGACTGAGCATGCCAAATACGGTCATTATAATCCCGAATGGAACGATCGGAAGCAAAGATACCGCTGCCGGCGGTATTGAGCAGAGCACGACGGGCCCACTCTTCCTTGTCCAGATACAGACGGCCCGACTCCTCCTGCGCACGGACATAGTCGGCGAAGTCCGCCAACACCATATAGGGATCCTTGGTAGTCAGAGAAGTGGCAATCTCACCGTAATTGCGGCCTTCAAAGCCCTGATACATCACATCGATGGCGCGACGAATGTCTCCATTATTGGCATAGAAGAAGCGAGGGTCATAGCCTTCACGCTTCCGCTGTTCTACCTCTTCGGTGCGCATACCAAACAGGAACATATTCTCTGCGCCAACCGACTGACAAATCTCCACGTTGGCACCATCTAATGTGCCCAAGGTCAAAGCACCGTTCATCATCAGTTTCATATTTCCTGTACCCGAGGCCTCGGTACCCGCCAGTGAGATCTGCTCGCTGATATCCGCAGCGGGCATCAACAGCTCTGCCAACGTGACGCGGTAATCCTCAATATACACCACCTTCAGCTTGTCCCGCACAGCAGGATCGCTGTCAATGAGTTTGGACAGATTGCAGATGAACTGAATGATCTCTTTCGCCAAGCGATAGCCCGGCGCCGCCTTAGCGCCGAAGATATAGGTGCGGGGGGCGAATTCCATATTGGGATTTTCTTTCAACTTCAAATAGGTGCTTAGGATATGCAGAGCGTTCAGGTGTTGCCGCTTATACTCGTGCAGACGCTTGACCTGTACATCGAAGAGAGAATCTACATCAAGAACTTCTCCGGTCTGCTTTTTGAGATATGCTGCCAAACGCTCCTTGTTCTTGCGCTTGATGGTCATAAACGCGGCGCGGGCCTCGGCGTCCTCTGCATACGGTGCCAACTTAGAAAGTTCCGCAGCATCCAGTACAAAGCCGTCTCCGATGCGCTCGGTGATAAAACCGCTCAAATCAGGGTTGGCTTGACACAGCCAGCGACGATGGGCGATGCCGTTGGTGACATTGGTGAACTTCTCGGGCGACACGCTATACGCCTCAGGGAACACGGTGTCCTTGACGATCTCGCTGTGGAGCTGGGACACACCATTGACCGAATGACAGGCCGCTACACACAGATTTGCCATCTTAATCACACCGTAGCTGATAATGGCCATACGGCTGACCTTCTCGCGGTCTCCGCCGGTGGCCGCCATCATCTCCTCGCTGTACCGACGGTTGATCTCCTGCACAATCTGATAGATACGAGGCAGGCGCTGACGGAACAGATCTTCCGGCCAGCATTCCAGTGCCTCCGCCATCACCGTGTGGTTGGTGTAGGCAAAGGTGTTCTTGATGATGTCCCAAGCCGCCTCCCAGCCGTAGCCGCACTCATCCAGCAGAATGCGCATCAGCTCGGGAATGGCCAGAGTGGGATGGGTGTCATTGATATGCACCGCCGCCATCTCCGGCAAATTGTCCATGGTGCCGTACTTCTCCAAATGCCGCTGGACAATATCCTGAACGGATGCGGAAACCAAGAAATACTGCTGCGACAGACGCAGGCTCTTACCCTCTCGATGATTATCCGCAGGATACAAGATTTGGGTGATGACCTCGGCCATAGCCTTCTGCTCCATAGCCCGCATATATTCACCCTGGTTAAACAAGGACATATCCATACCGGGGGCAGTGGATCGCCACAGACGCAGGGTGGACACACCGCGACCGTCTTTACCCGCCACCATCAGATCGAAGGGCTGGGCAATCACCTTGACCGCATCCTTGTGCTCCACGTGATGGAAACCGTTGTTATCCCACCACTCTTCCACACGACCATCGAAGCTGACCTCTTTAGTCAATTCAGGTCGAGGCAACAGCCAACTTTCACCACCGGGTAGCCAGAAATCGGGCATTTCAGTCTGCCAACCATCCACCAGTTTCTGACGGAAAATGCCGTATTCATACAGCAAAGAATAACCAATGGCAGGAATGCCGTTGGTGGCCAGACCGTCCAAAAAGCAGGCCGCCAAACGTCCTAAACCGCCGTTGCCCAGACCCGCGTCCGGCTCCAACTCGAACAGATTGTCCAGCTTAGCGCCGTAATCCTTCAACACCGCACGAGCATCCTCGGTCAAATTCAGGTTATACAGAGTATTTTTGAGAGAGCGTCCCATCAAAAATTCCATACTCATATAATAAACCTGCTTAGCATCCTTCTGGTGGGCATTGTGGATATAATCCACCCGACGGCGACGCATACGGTCCCGCAACACCAGCACTAAGGCATTATATAAATGGGCATCCGTCGCCTCACGAGGCTGCACGGAGAATTGGTGCAACAGCTTCTCTTCCAGTTCTTTTTTCAATTTCTGCCGTCCGGTGTTCTTAGGCGCAGTCTTAGGAACCGTTTCCCTCTTGGCGGAACTCTTGACGGGCGACTTTTTAGCCGCCGCATCGGTGGTTTTACTCATATTGGGTATCCCTCCCCATTGAAGTAGCAGAAAAATCAACTTTCTACATTGTTTAGTATATACTACTATCGCAAAAAATGCAATACTTAATTGAAATCGACGAAAGATTTTCTATATATGGCTATTTTTTCTTTATATTTTATACAATTTGCACAATAAACAGGCAAAAACAGCCGATAAGCAGACAAACGAAGCGGGTGTGCCGTCGGCACACCCGCTTTTCACTTCTCCTTACTCTTTCAGCATAGCCTTATACATACGAATGTACTCGTTAGCAGAACGACCCCAGGTGAAGTCCTCGGTCATGCATCGCTCGCGGAGCAGCGCCAGATCCACCTTATTAGCGTAGGCACCCAACGCCCGATCAATGGCCGCCAACATATCGTCCGCATTGTAGGTCTTAAAGGTGAAGCCAAAGCCACCCTCTTCCCCGCAATCCACAATGCTGTCTTTGAGGCCGCCGGTCTCCCGCACAATAGGCAGAGTGCCATAACGGCACGCCACCATCTGAGCCAGACCGCAGGGCTCGCTCTTGGAAGGCATCAGGAAGATATCCGCCGATGCATAGATCTTACGAGCCAGCTCGGGTATGAAGCCTACACAGTAACAGAATTTATCCGGATACTTTGCCTGTATCTCACGGAAGAAATTCTCGTATACCCACTCGCCGGAACCCAGTACCACCATCTGCACGTCCCGCTTCATCAGGTCGTCGATGATATACTTGACCAGATCCAGGCCCTTATGAGAGGTCAGGCGAGTCACCATACCGATGAGGGGCACATCCTCCCGTAACGGCAAATTCAGCCGCTCCTGTAAGGCCTTCTTGTTCGCGGCTTTACCCTCGGTTACATTTTCCAAAGAGAAGTTCAAAGCAATATTGGGATCGGTGACGGGATCGTAGCCGTCGGTATCGATGCCGTTAAGGATGCCCTGCAACTTCCAGCTGCGAGCGTTGAGGATAGGATCCAGACCCCAAGAGAACCAAGGATCCCGAATCTCCTGCGCATAGGTGGGGCTCACGGTGGTGACCCGATTGGCGGTCTCAATACCCGCCTTCATAAAGTTGACGCATCCGTCGTATTCCACTAAGCTGCGATGCTCGGCAGGAATGCCCAGTACATCCTCCAACAATTCCATACCGTACTTACCCTGGTACTGAATGTTGTGGATGGTCAGTACCGTCTTGATGCCTTCATAGCCTTCACGATCGGCGTAGAAGATGCTGTAATACAACGGAACCAGCGCCGACTGCCAATCGTTGGCGTGCAGGATGTCGGGCTTAAAACCGATGTGGGGCAGCATCTCCAACACCGCGCGGGAGAAGAAAGCAAACCGCTCCGCATCATCATAATGACCGTACATCCCTTGGCGCTTAAAGTAATACTGGTTATCCAGCAAATAATAGATCACGCCGTTATATTTAGCCTCAAACACGCCGCAATACTGACGGCGCCAAGCCACCGGCACCGACAGGCTGGTTAGAAATTTCATTCCCTCACGCAGTTCCTGCGGAATACTCTCATACAGAGGCAACACTACGCGGCAACCCACCAAACGGTTGCGCATAGCACGAGGCAGAGAACCCGCCACGTCCGCCAAACCGCCGGAAGCTGCAAAAGGAAGCGCCTCGCTGGCAATATACAATACTTTCATTGGTTACCTCCCGGGATTAAAGAATCGAATTCTTGGCAATGTATACGGGATAGCTCTCAGAGCCTTGCAAAGCACAACCGTTGCGCATAATCACGTTCTTGTCGGCAATGATATATTGAAGTTTGCACTGCTCACCCACCGACACATTCTGCATCACCACACAGTTTTTGAGTTCCGCATTCCGCTCAATCTTGACACCGCGGAACACGATACAGTTGGTGACCTTACCATCAATATGAGCACCGTCACCCACCAAGCTGTTGACTACTTCGGCGTGCAGACCGTACTGTACGGGATCGCAGTCTTTCAATTTGGTATACACGGGACGCTTCTTGGGGAACAACTGCTGACGTACCTCATCCTCCAACAGCGCCAGATTGGCATTGAAATAACTGGCGGTGGAGTAGATGGGCATCACCAGCGAAGGCACCACATAGCCACGCACGTTCAACTCGTCCAGACGGCGCTGGAGAATATCCCGTTCAAAGTGATACAGGTTGCGAGCCGCCGCCTCGGTAATAGTGCGCAACAGCCAATCCTTGCGCATCACGTAAGCGCCCACACCATAATAAGCGCACTCGGCACCGATGCGACCCAACAGCAGATCGGTCACGTGTCCGGCGGCATCCATCGTGAGTACGGGGATATCATTGAGCTTCGGCACTTCACCATGGCGACAGGCCACCGTCACATCTGCGCCGCTCTCTATATGTGTCCGAATGAAGGCGCTGTAATCCATACTGGATACCATATGGCAATCCGCCAGCACCACGTACTCCTCTTTGGAATGATTCAGGAAAGGAATGATGTCCACCAGAGAGCCGATACGACCCTGATACATAGCGTCGTCGCTGCTTCGGGGAGGCAGGAAATACAGCCCCTCATTCTTACGGGACAAATCCCACGCCTTACCGGATCCCAGATGGTCCATCAGCGACTGATAGTTGCTCTTGGTGATGACACCCACCTTGGTGATGCCCGCATTCACCATTGCGGACAGGGGGAAATCGATGAGTCGATATCGACCGCCAAAGGGCAGAGAGCCCATAGAGCGTACTGCCGTACCATCACGGAATGCCTCATCGTGCATATTGGCAAAAATCAAACCCAGTGCATTGTAATTACGCATTTGCGCTCACCTCCTCGCCATCCTTCACATCTGCTTCGATCATACCCTTGGCGGGCACAGAAGCCTTGGCTCCTACGCGGATACCGGAGGCTACCACAGCCACGCCCCAACGGGATAGGTCGTCGATCTCTTCCGGGGCTTCGCCCACAACAGCGCCCTCGCCTACCTCTACGTCTTCTGCCAGAATGGCGTACTGCACCTTGGCACCTTTACGTACTACGGTACCGGGCATCAAGATGGACTGGATCACTTCCGCTCCCTCTTCTACCGTCACGCCGGCGAAGATTACGGAAGACTCTACCTTACCATAGATCTCACAGCCCTCAGTGATAGAGCTGTTCTGCACCTGCGCGGTAGCAGCCAGATACTGGGGCGGCATACCGGGGTTGCGGGAATAGATCTTCCAGCTGGGGTCCGCCAGATCCAGCGGGACCTTGGGATCCAACAGGTCCATATTGGCCTCCCACAAGGAGTCGATGGTTCCTACGTCTTTCCAGTAGCCCTCAAACCGATAGGCAAACATCCGCTCGCCCGCGTTAAGCATGGCGGGCAGCACATTCTTTCCGAAGTCATTCTGGGAGGTGGTATCCTCCTCATCTGCGATCAGATACTGCCGCAGTTTCGCCCACGTAAAGATGTAGATACCCATGGAAGCCAAGGTGCTCTTGGGCACCGCCGGCTTCTCGTCAAACTCGTAAATCGAGCCGTCGGGATTGGTGTTGAGAATACCGAAGCGGCTGGCCTCCTCCTTGGGAACATCCAGAACAGCAATGGTGCAATCCGCCTGATTCTTCTTATGTTCGGCCAACATATCGCTGTAATCCATCTTATAAATATGGTCACCGGACAGCACCAACACGTACTCTGGGTCGTACCGCTGGATAAAGTCAATGTTCTGATAGATGGCGTTGGCGGTACCCTTGTACCAATCCGCACCCTGATTGCGCTGATAGGGAGGTAGCACGTGGACACCGGCGTCCATACGGTCCAGGTCCCAGGGCTGACCGGAACCGATATAGTCATTCAGTTCCAGCGGCTGATACTGGGTGAGCACGCCCACCGTCTCAATACCGGAATTGACACAGTTGGACAGGGGGAAGTCAATGATGCGATACTTGCCGCCGTAGGGGACAGCCGGCTTGGCGATGCGGCGGGTCAGCGCATATAAACGGCTTCCCTGACCACCAGCCAGCAACATGGCGACACATTCCTGTTTACGAAACATTCGAAATCTCCTCCTCAGATTTATTAAGTTTGGTCTTAGCCATTTTCTCAGCTTTTTTCACGGGATAGGGTCTAGCACGCTTCTTTTTGAGTACCAGCACCGACAAAGGCGGCAGAGTCAGAGCCGCCGACTGCTCGAATCCATGATAAGGGATGGGGTCAGTCTTGATGGCACCATTGGTTACGTTGCCGCCGCCAAACTCCGCCAGATCGGAATTAAACAATTCTGCCCATTCACCGTATACAGGAATACCGATGCGGTAGTTATCCCGCCGTACGGGGGTGAAATTGCATACCACCACCACCTCGTTGCCCTTCTTATCGATGCGACGGAACGAGATGACGCTCTGCGCCGTATCATCGGCGGCGATCCACTTGAAGCCTTCCCAGGAGAAATCGTCCTCCCATAGGGCAGCGGTTTGCAAATACAGATGGTTGAGAGTACGTACGTAGTGCTTGGTCATCCGATGGCTCTCGTAGTCCAAAAGCAGCCAATCCAGTCCGCTCTGGAAATCCCATTCCTTGAATTGACCGAACTCACTGCCCATAAACAGAAGTTTCTTGCCCGGGTGGGTCATCATATAACCAAGGAAAGCGCGCAAGCCGGCAAACTTCTCTTCGTAGGTGCCGGGCATCTTGTTGATAAGCGAGCCCTTTCCGTGCACCACCTCATCGTGGGAGATGGGCAACACGAAATTCTCAGAAAAAGCATACATTAAAGAGAACGTCAGCAGATTATGATTGTCCTTGCGGAACAGAGGATCAAGGCAGGAATAACGGATCATATCGTTCATCCAACCCATATTCCATTTAAAATTGAATCCCAGTCCCCCATCCGAAGTTGGCTTGGACACCATCGGCCACGCGGTGGACTCCTCCGCAATCATTAGAACGTGAGGATGCTCGGCAAACACGGTTTCATTGAGTTGGCGAATGAAATCCACCGCCTCCAAATGCTCGTGTCCGCCGTATAGATTGGGCAGCCATTCCCCGTCTTTGCGATTATAATCCAGATACAGCATCGAGGCCACCGCATCCACACGGATACCATCAATATGATACTCCTCCAACCAATACATTACGTTGGAAATGAGGAAGGAACGCACCTCAGGACGTCCGTAGTCAAATACGCAGGTGCCCCACTCCTTGTGCTCTCCCTTGCGAGGATCGGCGTATTCATAGCAGGGGCCTCCGTCAAAACGGAACAGTCCCGCCGCATCCCGTGGGAAATGAGCCGGCACCCAGTCTAAAATAACACCGATCTCCGCCTGATGACAGGCATCCACAAAGGCCATAAAGTCCTCAGGACCACCGTAGCGAGAGGTGGGGGCATAATACCCCGTCACCTGATAGCCCCACGATCCGTCAAAGGGATATTCGGAGATAGGCATCAATTCAATGTGGGTGTACCCCATCTCCTTCACATAAGGAACCAATTCCTCTGCTAACTTGCCATAAGAGAACGGTTGCCCATCGGCATAGGTGCGCCAAGAACCGGCGTGCACTTCATAAATATTGATGGGGCGATTATACGGTGGCGTCTGTTTCTTTTTCCGTTGCCACGCTGCATCCTGCCATCCGTAACCGCCCACCTCGTACACCTTGGCAGCGGTACCGGGTCGGGTTTCTGTGTGTACAGCATAAGGGTCGCATTTATCCACCGCCGTGCCGTCCTGAGCCACGATGTGGTATTTGTAGGGAGCGTACAGATCAATGCCCTGTACCGTAGTCTCCCAGATTCCGTCCTCCCACCGCATCATAGGCTGGGCGTCGGGATTCCAGTCGTTGAATTCACCGATGAGCGACACCTGCTTGGCCGCAGGTGCCCAAACACGGAACACGTAGCCGTTATCTCCGGCATAGTGACAACCTAACCAACGATAGCTGTGACTATCGGTGCCTTGATGAAACCGCTCGATCTGTTCCTGCCATTGACCGCTGTTCTCATAAAAATCCATCGGCTAACATCCTCCTTTCAAGCAAAGGTACACCTATACTGATTTATCATAGCAACAAAGCGCGGAAATTGCAAGAGGTTTTGTGTATTTTGTTACAAGTTTTTTTGCAACATATGGAATATTTTGTCTTTTTTGCTATATTTCGTCAAAAAAGATGGATAAATTGCACAAGAGCGCAAAAAAGCCGCCTCGTCCGAGGCGGCTTT
>JAZNJO010000020.1:0-19511 GCA_045578085.1 Acutalibacteraceae bacterium
ACGACTTGGTTCCTCCTTCGTCTTTTTGTTGTGGTTGGCAAACCCACTTCTTATTTTAGACGAAGGAGGATATTTTTTCTACTCATAGCTAAAGCTTTATTATTCCACCAGCACTGCTGGTGGTTTCCTTTTACAAAGAAAAAGCCGCAAACCATCCGTTTGCGGCTTTTTGTAGCAGATATTCTTGCTTTGCTCGAAATCAGCGCTTGCTGAACTGGGGAGCGCGACGGGCGTGGGCGCTCCTTTGTTGCGCAAAACCGCCAACCCACCGGCGCCCACCACGACAATGGCTGGCGCCATTCTCCCACACAAGCGCGGATACATCCGCTGCTCGCCAAAGAAAAGGGCCACACCCAATCGGGTGTGGCCTTTTGTGTATACAGTAGATAACTGCAATATGCCAAACTCAGCGCTTGGAGAACTGAGGAGCACGACGAGCAGCTTTCAGACCGTACTTCTTACGCTCCTTCATACGAGGATCGCGGGTCAGGAAACCGGCCTTCTTCAGGGCAGAACGCAGGTTCTCGCTGTCATACTGCAGCAGAGCGCGGGCAACACCGTGACGGATGGCGCCGGCCTGGCCGGTCACACCGCCGCCGGCAACGCGGCACTCGATGTCGAACTTCTCAGTCAGCTCGGTCAGGGTCAGGGGCTGACGAACGATCAGCTTCAGGGTCTCCAAGCCGAAATAATCGTCGATATCACGGCCGTTGATGGTCACCTTGCCGGTGCCCTGGTACAGGCGAACGCGAGCCACAGAGGACTTACGGCGACCGGTGCCATAGAAAAAGGGTCTGGTATTGTAATCCATAGTCGTTGTCCTCCTTAATTACAGCTCGAATACTTCGGGCTTCTGGCTGGCATGAGGATGCTCAGCACCGGCAAAGCAGTGCAGGCGGGTCTCAGCCGCGCGGCCGATATGGGTGTTGGGGATCATGCCGCCAACAGCCAGCTCCATCGCCTTGGTGGGGCGCTGAGCCATCAGGGTCGCATACTTGGTGGTCTTCAGGTTACCGATCCAACCGGTGTGGCGCTGCCACTTCTTCTGCTCCAGCTTCTTGCCGGTCAGAATGGCCTGAGCGCAGTTGATGATGATGACGTTATCACCACAGTCCACATGGGGAGTGAAGGTGGGCTTGTGCTTGCCGCGCAGCAGAACAGCAGCTTCGGCAGCCACACGACCCAGGGGTTTGCCGGCAGCGTCGATGATGTACCACTTACGCTCGACCTGACCAGCTTTAGCCATAAAAGTCATAGTTGTATCCTCCTATTTTTGTTCGTGGGCCCGCAAGCGGCCCGTTTGGTGCGGTCTTGGGTTAGTCACCATCGGGTGACAGACCGACTTGTTTTTTGGAACGCGACTTATAATAACATAAGAAAATATGGCTGTCAATCCCCAAAATGCGGAAAATTTAATTTACATCCCTTTTTCTCTCGTTTTCTCTCCGTTTTACGCCGTTTTGCTCTGTTTCTCGTTTTTTGTTTCATTTTTTACGAGCGGCAAAAAAGTGCCAAAAAACCCAGTAAAATCAAGGGTTTGTACCTATTTTTCGATTACAAACACCACATCTTGTGGATGGCGGATAATTTATTGCATATTTCCTTTTTATTTCACATAAAATCGAAGAAAAATAATAGAAAATATAAAAGAACCCTATGCTCATAAAGGCATAGGGTTCCACATCCTGCAAGCTCCGATACGCTTAGGCGCTGATCGGATTGGCAGGTACTTGCAGGCGTTTGAGCGCTTCTTCCCGGGCTTCACCGTCCAGACAAACACTGGCGTAGATGACCTCCCAGAACTTCTCGCTGTTGCTGATTGAGGCAAACTTCATGATGATCCCTCCTGATGTCTTGATTTCGGAGTGGGTTTTCCCCTTTCCGTGAGTATAGTATACAAGACTCATTGGGACATAATACGGACAATGCTTACAAAAAGAAATCCCCCTCCGAGCAGACTCGGAGGGGGCGAACATCCTTACAGATCAATACGACCGTACAGAGACGCACTATCCTCTTTCTCAGAATTGGTGCGGGTGGGAGCAAAGTCCTCTGCCACAGGCAAAGGATTGCTGCGAGAGATGAACTCACGCACAGGACGCTCCGGCGCCGTCACCTGATAGTCGCTGTTACGGCGTTCACGGCGCTCACCACGATCGTTGCGGCGACCGCTACGACCGCTGCGACCGCTGCGATTACTGCGCTCGTTAGCGCGGTCCTTATTGGGATTGTCGTCGGAAGGACCGATGACCACGTGACGATTGGGGTCGGTGCCCACAGACCAGGAGATAACGCCATCCATATCTTGCACGGTGGTGTGGATAATGCGGCGCTCATAGGGATTCATAGGCTCCAGGGAATTACGACGACCGGTGCGAGCGGTCTGTCCGCCCAGACGGCGGGCCAGACTGATGAGCGCCTGCTCCCGCTTCTCACGGTAGTTGCCGATATCCAGTGTCACACGGTAGTAAGCATTGTCGGCGCGATTCGCCACCAAACTGGTCAGATACTGCAAAGCATCCAGCGTCTCGCCGCGGCGACCAATGATGAAGCCCAAATTCTCACCGTCTAGAGTGATGATACAGCCGTTCTCTTTCTCTTCCACAGAGATAGAAAAATCTTCCACGCCCATACCGGTCAGAACCTGCTCCAGATACGCCTTGGCAGCGGCAGAAGCATTGCCTGATACCGTCGCAGTGCCTTTGACGATAGCGGTAGTTCCGCCAAACAGACCCAACACTTTCTTCTCCGGCTCCTGCACAATTTCATAGGTGACCGCATCCTCTGCCACACCCAGTTCCTCGGCGATCAGCCGCTTTGCTTCTTCAATGGAAGCCGCTTCTTTGATCAGTTCCTTTTTCATTTCATTTCCTCCTCAGTATCGACGGGCTCCACAGGGATCTCGTCTACAATTTCTTTCGGCAATTCCGCAGGAGTGGCGGTGGTAGTTGCCGCTTTTTTCTTGGTAATGTCGCCCTTAGCTTGAGCGCGCTTCTCGTTTTCTTCTTTCTGCCAGGCGGCCTGCTCTGCCAGACGGGCAGCCTTTAACCGCTCTTTGTCCTCTTTCTTCTTGCGTCGACGCTCAGCGTATTCCGCCTCGGCCTGCGCACGAATCTTGGCGGGGTTATACATAGCGTTGAGCGCTACGGTCTGCACCATCGCCAACAAGTTGGAGAAGGTCCAATACACCGCCACACCGGACGGTACCGTGAAGGAAAAGACCAAAGACATAGCCGGCATCATATACATCATCATACTATTGGAGCAGCCGGCCATCTGCTGCTGATCCTGCGGCATAGATGCCTTACTGTACTTCATAGACAGCATACTGGTCGCAAACGAAGACAGACCCGAAGCCAGCACAATGAGCCACAGCCAGTTGGGCTTTATGCCGTAATCCTTCGGCACTTCCAGTAAAGAAATACCGAAAATGGAGAATTCCTCACCGGTCTTCTTCATAGTATCCACCACGTTAATGGCTTCCGGTTTAGGCAGCTTGCACTCTTTCTCCAGCTTATCCACCATTGCGTCGTGGTTAGCATTGATGAAGTTGAAAAGATACAACTCGCGATAGTAAGATTTCTCGTTTTTGAGCTGACTGATCAATTCCTTATTGCCCTTGCCAGACTCATCCAGCGACTCTACCGCTACCTCAATACAGGCGTTAATCTGACTTTCGGGAATTCGCTGCATATAAGTCAGGGGTTTGTAGATAACCGCAATAACGCTGAACAGCACCAGCATCTGCACCAGCATGGGCAGACAACCGCCGGTCATTTTTACGCCTTCTTTTTCGTACAGTGCCTGTTGCTTTTCCATCAGCTTCTGCCGATCCTGGCCGTATTTTTTCTGAATACGCTCCAAACGGGGTGCCAGACGGGCGCGGTCCGCCGTGTTCTTCTGGTTCTTGATGGACAGAGGGAACAGCACCAGACGTACCAACAGAGTAAACAACAGCAACGCCACAAAGTAACTGGGCATCAACTGATAGATCCACTGCATCACGTAACCGAGGGGTTTTGCAAAAATGCTAAAGATTCCCATCATAAGACATTACCTCCTAATTAAATAATTACTCCATAGCCATCCGTCACGGAAGAAGGAGGTGAGGTGGACGGACGGCAGTTGAGTCAAACGTTAAGGCTGTTTGTCCCGCTTACGGACAAACAGGGTCTCCGGCACCGGATCGTACCCACCTTTACAAAGCGGGTTGCAACGCAAAATACGCCACAAGGATAACAATGTGCCGAAGAAGGCGCCGTGCTTCTCCAAGGCTTCCAGCGCATAGGCGGAACAGGAAGGGGTGAACCGACACACGGGCGTCGTATGAGACGAGATATGACGCTGATAGAACCGAACGGCTCCCATCAGCCACGTTTTGGGCAAAAACCAGTTCTTATTCATCCCCGATCACACCCAACTGTTTAAGATGGCGAGTCATCACCGGTATAAGCTCAGTACTCTTGCAATCCGGTGTGAGACCGCGAGCCACAAAGACAATGTCAAAGCCGCCCACTTGCGGCCAGAGAGGACGGAACGCCTCCCGAATGATCCGCCGACTGCGGCTGCGACGCACGGCACACCCCACTTTTTTACCGGTAGTGATACCGATGCGAGGATACCCCAATCGATTGCGCCGCACGTAGGTGACCAGTGCCGGATGTACCTGAGATTTACCCCGATAATACAGGGTGCGAAAATCCTTGTTTTCACACAGGGTCTGCCATGTTGCCATAGAATCCCTCTTTTCGGTAACCGGATGAAACGAGTAATAAAAAAAGCCACGACGGCAATGCCGTACCGTGGCCTCTTTTTTAGTGGGTCAGACGCGCTCTGCCCTTCGCTCTTCTGCGAGCCAGAACCTTACGGCCGTTGGCAGTAGCCATTCTCTTGCGGAAACCGTGCTCCATCTTGCGATGACGCTTCTTAGGCTGGTAAGTACGGAACATCTTCTGCTCCTCCTTTCAATTCGTAAGTGGCGTTGCAACGCATAAAAAATACGCATACAACCTGACAATGTGATATTATATACTAACCCCTTACGAAAAGTCAAGGACAAATTCCCTTTCAACTGCGAATTTGTGAGATATTTTTTCACTTTTGTGGTGGAGGATTTTCCAAAACACAATATCTTGTGGAAAACGCTGTGAAAGATGGGGAAGATGATGTTTGTTTTTTAAATTTCTTTTTGCAGTTTTTCGGTTTTTAAAAACTACAACAAAAAGGCAACCTGCCTCTATCCTAAAAAGTTCTCGTTTTTGCTTTCAAAAAAGCCTGTAACGGCGTTTTAAACCCGTGGGGATACCTCGGCTATCTTTTTCATATTTTTTTTGCTAAAATGGGGCAAAAAACAATTGAAATAACTTAATATATATGTTATACTTATGAAGTATATAGTAGGTAGTTATGTCCGTTTATTTTTTGATATAACGAGGAGAAAAAACAATGGAAACGGTCAATCAAATTTGGGATCAGGTGCTGGATTATATTCGCCGCTCGGATATCAGCGAGATCGCCTATGATGTATATATCAAGTGTATGGAACCCCGCCGCATTGAAGATGGCGAAATGGTAGTCACCGTTAAGAATGAGTGGCTTAAAAACACGATTTTGGAAATGTACAGTGAGCGTCTGTTGGAGGCGTTGCGGGTAACATTAGGTATTCCTCTGGGTCTGCGCATCCTTTCCTTAGAAAGTACCCCCGATGACCCCGGTGCCACAGCCGCTTTTCCGATTCAGGGCAACGGCTTCCCCACAGCGTTGGCGGACGAGGATTTCACCTTTGAAAATTTCGTGGTGGGATCTTCCAATAAGTTTGCTCACGCTGCCGCACAGGCAGTAGCAGAAAAACCCGCGGTGTTGTATAACCCTTTATTTATCTATGGCGGCTCCGGTTTGGGAAAAACCCACTTACTCTGCGCTATCTGCAAGGAAATTCAGAAGAAAAATCCCCGCGCCCGTATTCTGTATACTAAGGGCGAAACTATGACAAACGAACTTATTGAAGCCATTCATGACGGTACCACGCCGGATTTCCGCGCCAAATATCGTCAAGTGGACGTGCTGCTGGTGGACGACATTCAGTTTATCGGCGGTAAGGCCAGCACACAAGAAGAATTCTTCCACACATTCGATCATCTCCACTCCAACGGGAAACAGATTGTGCTCACCAGCGACCGGCCTCCCCGTGAGATTGCCACACTGGAAGAGCGCTTACAGTCCCGTTTTGTAATGGGCTTGACCGCTGACATTCAGCCGCCGGATCTGGAAACCCGTGTGGCTATTATCCGCCGCAAGGCTCAAATGCTGGATCTGCCTATTCAAGATGACGTGGCTATGTACATTGCTAATCAGTTAAAGTCCAACGTTCGTCAGCTGGAAGGCGTTGTTAAACGTATGCGTGCCCAATATTTGATGGACAACGAACATCCCGGTTTAATCGCAGCTCAAAATGCTATTCGGGATATTCGCAACGATAATCAGCCGGTGCCGATCACGGTAGAACGCATTATCACTGAGGTGGCACGGACCATGAACGTGAATCCCGAGGACATTCGTTCCAATAAGCAGTCGGCACCGATTTCCCGCGCTCGACAGATGGCTGCTTATGTAGTACGTAACATTACCAATCTTCCGATGAAATCTATTGGAGAAGAGTTTGGCGGACGAGATCACACCACGATCGTATATGCCATTCAAAAGGTCGAAAAACAAATGGAAAAAGATGCCAGTTTTCGAAATATGGTGAATGATATCATTAAAAATATCAGTGAAAACTGACTTTTCTTTCGGTTATCCGATGGACAACCGTCGGATAACCGACCCTTATTATAATTATACCTTATTATAATGCATCATTTGTTTTTATTCACCAATTTTTCACCGTCCCCAAACAACCTTTCACAGGGTTGTGAAAAACAAAAAAAGGCTTTCACATTTTCCCAAAATTTACCCACAAGCCGGTGAATAAATTTTTCCAGTTAACCCGCATTATTAAAGGCTTCTTTTCAGTTTTTCACATTCTCACCGACCCTATTACTACTACTGAAATTAATATTTATAAATCTTGTTTAATTATAGAAAAAAGGTGGTTTTGTTATGAATATTGTATGTGACAAGGTGGAACTTATCGAAGCAGTTGGCAATGTACAACGTGCCGTATCGACCAAAGCCAGTTTACCGGCTCTGGAAGGCATTCTGTTGCAAGCACAGGGAAACACCTTATTTCTTGCCGGCTTTGATATGGAATTAGGCATTACCACGACTATTGCCGCCACAGTCAAGGAGCCCGGTGAAATCGTTTTGTCCGCTCGTATGTTTAGCGACATCGTTCGTAAAATGCCCGGTGACCACATTGCCATTCAAACAGATGATAAATACAATACCATTATCCGCGGTGACGTAACCGAGTTTTCTATTATGGGTATGTCTGCTGCAGACTATCCTGATATTCCAAAAGTGGAGGATGGTTCTGCCATTTTCCTTTCTCAGTCGGTAATTAAGAGCATGATTCGTCAGACCATCTTTGCGGTAGCAGCTCCTAATGATCCCCGTCCCATCTACACGGGTACGTTGTTTGAAATGCGTAAGGACGAATTGCGTCTGGTCAGTGTAGACGGTTATCGTCTTGCTATGCGCAGTGAGTCGATGCAGAATGAGGAGGAAATGTCCTTTGTTGTACCCGGCAAGACCTTGCAGGAGATCCTAAAACTGTTAAAGGACGAGGAAAAACCCTGCTCGTTAATTGTGGGACGTCGTCACATTATTTTTGAGATTGATGGATATGCCGTCATTTCCCGTTTGCTGGACGGTGAGTTTATGGCCTATGACAAGATTATTTCTCCTGATGAGAGCACCACAGTGACCGTGAACACCCGTTGTTTTATGGATGCGGTGGATCGCGTGTCTTTGGTGATCAACGATCGGCTGAAATCTCCTCTGGTGTGTGAGTTCCGTAATAACAGCATTGCCGTTTCCTGCGCCACACCTTTAGGCAGTGCGAACGACAACATTAGTGCTGAAATTGTAGGTAATGAGGAAGAGATGGGTTTTAATTCCCGTTTCTTGCTGGATGCGCTGAAAAATAGTGAAACGGACGAAGTTACGGTGAAACTGGCCGGTGCTCTTAAACCTATGAAGATTCTTCCTAAAAATGGTAACAATTTCTTATTTTTGGTATTGCCTGTGAGGTTAAAAAAATGAGTAAACAACGCTTTAATTTAGAAGAAGAATATATTCGTCTGGATGATTTACTGAAACTTACCGGTTGTGTAGAGACCGGTGGTCAGGCTAAGGTGCTCATTCAATCCGGTGGTGTGACATTGGATGGTGAAGTATGTACCATGCGCGGTAAAAAATTGCGGGGCGGCGAGGTTATTTGTATTCCGGACATTGGTGAGGAAATTACGATTGTTAGTGCGTGAACTCTCCTTTGAAGGATTTCGAAACCTGCACTCCGGACGGTGGACACCGAGCGAGGGTGTTAATATTCTTTTTGGCGATAATGCTCAGGGAAAAACTAATTTATTAGAAGCCTGCTGGTTGTTTACCGGTTCCCGCAGTTTTCGTGGTGCTAAAGACAGCGAGATGGTTGCCTTTGATGCGGAAAAAGCTTCGTTAGAACTTTTCTTCTATGCGCACGGACGCGATCAGGAGGCGGCAATTGCCATTCAACAGCGTCGACAGGTCAGCCTTAATGGCGTATCGTTGTCTTCTGCGGCTAAATTGGCGGGCAATTTCTGTGGTGTGGTATTTTCGCCCACCCATCTGTCGCTAATTAAAGATGGGCCCGAAGGGCGCCGTCGTTTTGTGGATAGTGCTTACTGCCAATTAAAGCCGAGTTATATCGGAACACTGACAGAATATCAGAAGGTGCTCACTCAGCGTAATGCCTTTTTGCGGCAATGTCGGGATAATGATATCTTCGGTGCTCCGCAACAAGAGATGCTCTCGTTATGGGATCATTCACTGGCGGTGGCAGGCACCCGGCTTACTATGGCCCGCTGTCATTATATTAGTCGCTTGCAACCGATTGTTGCACAAATCTATGACGGTCTGTCAGGGGGAAAGGAACAGCTATGTCTTTCTTGGCAAACCTCAGTGGAAACACAAGGAGTTTCAGCGGCGGAAATGGCCGGACAATGGTTAACACAAATTAAGTCCGCATGGCGTAGCGATCGGGCGGTGGGACACACCACTGTAGGTGCGCATCGAGATGACCTATACTTATCTATTGACGGTTTGCCGGTACGCTCCTATGGTTCGCAAGGGCAACAACGCAGTGCGGTATTGGCTTTAAAATTGGCCGAGGCTACTTTGCTGAAAGAAGTAACCGGAGAGACTCCAGTAGCTTTCTTAGACGACGTAATGAGTGAGTTGGATAGCTCTCGTCAAGATTACATTCTCAACCACATTGATGGATGGCAGGTGTTTGTTACTTGCTGTGAACCTACCGTGGCTCTGAAAAATACCGCTGGAAAAGTATTTCAAATTAAACAAGGCGTAATATATAATTAAAATAATACAGTTAGGAATTGGTTTTTATATGTATTTGCACCTAGGTCAAGACGTGGTGGTGCGAAAACGGGAGATCATCGGTATTTTCGATATGGATAATACCACCGTGTCGCCTCGCACTCGTTTTTTTTTGAAACAAGCGGAAAAAGAAAAACGGGTGCACAACGTGAGTATGGAACTGCCCAAATCCTTTGTGGTGTGCGCACCACAAAAGAAAAAAAACAAAACCAAGGTTTATATAGCACAAATGGCGCCGTCTACGCTACGTAAGCGGGCAAACGGTTAAGGATAGGAGGAACCAAACTTATGGCAAACGAAGTAGAACTGCTGCAACCCCAGGAGGAGGCAGAGGTATCCTATAACGAAAGTGATATACAGGTGTTGGAAGGTCTGGAAGCGGTACGTAAGCGTCCGGGTATGTATATCGGCTCCACGGGCCCTCGCGGTTTGCATCATCTGGTATATGAGATTGTGGACAACTCCATTGACGAGGCGTTGGCCGGTTATTGCTCCCACATTGAGGTGGAGATTGAACCGGGCGATATTATCTCGGTTCGGGACAACGGACGCGGTATCCCTGTGGGTATTAATGAAAAATTAGGGATGCCTGCCGTAACGGTGGTGCTCACCGTGCTCCACGCGGGTGGTAAGTTCGGTGGCGGCGGCTATAAGGTAGCCGGCGGTCTGCACGGTGTGGGTTCTTCTGTGGTCAACGCTCTCTCTGAGTGGTTGGAGGTGGAGGTCAGCCGTGAAGGACACATCCATCATCAGCGCTTCGAAAAGGGACACACGGCCACGGAATTGAAGGTTATCGGTGACACCGATGAGACAGGTACTCTGGTGCGTTTTAAGGCGGATTCCGCCATCTTTACCGAAACCACCGAATATGATTATGAAACCTTACAGAAGAGGCTACGGGAGCAGGCCTTCCTGAATGCAGGTCTGTCCATCACCTTTACCGATCGTCGAGATGCGGACAATGTGCGCAGTGAGAACTACTGCTACGAGGGTGGTATTTCTTCTTTTGTAGAATTTTTGAATAAAACGCGGGGGTATACTTCTCTCCATGATGAGGTAATCCATCTGACCCTCACCAGCGGTGGATCCACCGCCGAGGTGGCGTTCCAGTATAACGACAGCTATAATGAGAACATCGTGTCTTTTGCCAATAACATGAATACCGTGGACGGCGGTACTCACGAGGTGGCTTTTAAAACTGCTATTACCCGTATTTTTAATGATTACGCAGTGCGATATAAGATGTTCAAGGACGATAAGTTCCGCCTCAAAGGTGATGATGTCCGTGAAGGCATTATGGCGGTGGTGTCGGTCAAGTTAGAGGATGCCCAGTTTGAGAGCCAGACTAAGGCAAAATTAGGTAATACCGCCATTGGTACATTGGTCAACCAGCTGCTCACCGATAAACTGACGGCCTATCTGGATGAGAATCCCACGGTGGCCAAAACGATTTTGGAGAAGTCTATCAACTCCGCTAAGGTGCGCGAGGCGGCACAAAAGGCTCGGGATAATGCCCGTAACAGTAAAAAACTTAGCTCCTTCCGTATGCCCGATAAATTGGCGGATTGCATTTGGCGCGATCCGGAGCGTACCGAGCTGTACATAGTTGAGGGAGATTCCGCCGGCGGCTCTGCCAAGCAGGGTCGTGACCGTAACTATCAGGCGATTCTGTCTTTGTGGGGCAAGATGCTTAATGTGGAGAAGGCCCGCATTGACAAAGTATATACCAACGAAAAGCTCGTGCCGGTGGTGGCAGCGTTGGGCTGCGGCATTGGTCAGGACTTTGATATTTCCAAGTTGCGGTATGGCAAGGTCATCATTATGGCGGATGCGGATGTAGACGGTAGCCACATCTGCACCCTGCTGCTGACCTTCTTCTTCCGTTATATGCGCCCCTTAATCGATGAGGGACATGTATATATCGCGCAACCGCCCTTGTATCGTGTTTCCAAGGCTAAGAAGACCTACTATGCTTTCTCAGATGAAGAACGAGATCTGTATATCGAGGAACTGGGTGGCAGCGCCGATATTCAACGGTATAAGGGTCTTGGTGAGATGGATCCTGAGCAGCTATTTGAAACCACTATGGATCCTGCTACCCGTACTCTGCTGAAAGTGTGCCTGGAAGATGCTCAGCAGGCGGACGAGACCTTTTCCATCCTGATGGGAGATAAAGTGGAGCCTCGCCGCGATTTCATTGAGAAAAATGCCCAGTACGTGGAGAATCTCGACGTATAATTGAGTGAGGAACCTATGGAAGAAGAGAAAATTGTGACGGAACAGCCTCTGGTGGATGAAAAACCCTATGTAGACCTGAATCGCGACGAGTTCATTCAGTTCCGCCTTCTGTTGGCGCGGGTTAACGGTCCTTTGCGGATGCGCCTCGCCACCCTGTTAATGTCGGCCATCTGCTGTGTTGTGCTGGTGGCATTGGCACTGGTTGAGTGGTGGCGAATGGGGCAGGAAGGATATCCTGACCCGGTGTTGTTAGCGGGCGCTTTATTGGTGTTGTTACCGGGTCTGTTCCTATATTGTTATGTTCCTAAAAAAATGAAGAAAACGGCTGCTGCTCAGTTTGATCGCAGTGCGCAGGCGGGTATGCATTATTATGGCTATTTGCAGATTTTTACCGACTGCATTGAGAAGGTAAGTCAGTTCGGCACCGCCCACATTCGTTTGGACGAGCGCGTGCTGTTTATCGAGGCACCTGAAATGATGGTGTTCTCCTCCTCGTCCAGTCCGGCGCTAATCCTGCCGGCTCGTTGCATGACACCCGAATTGGCGGCGCAGGTGCGGCAGGCAGCGGATCGCTTGCCCGCCAATCATCGGCGATTTATAGGCCGTCTGCAACCACAGAGTTTGCCGGTTACCCCTCCGCCTAAGCGGGAGGACCCCGAACAGCTGTGGGTGAGCACCTTTACGTATCGTCCCGAGGAATATGCGGCGGCGCTAAAAGGGTTGCTGATGGCCAACTATTGGCGCACCGCCCCTACTTTGGCTCTCATTTCTATGATTGCTGCGCTGACGCTTACCTATGTGGAGATTCAATTGGCGGCGACGATAGTGGTTTTCTTAGTGTTGTTTGGATTAGGGACGTTGTTGAATCTGGTGTTACCCCTGTCCCGCACCAAGAGACAGGTATATAACCTGTCCGCACACGATCTCACCATGCAGGTACGGATGGACACGATGATGTTGCACATCAAGATGCCAAAAGGCGGTGAGGTGGGAGTTTTGTGGTGTGATGTGAACCACGTGTACGATAAGGATACCTACGTGGAGATCGTTCACAATAAACACGCCACTTTGTATATTCCTAAGCGAGTCATTGACGATATGACGGTGTTTGAGGCCGCTATTTCTCGCTGTTGGAGCAAACAGTAAGTATAATAGATAACTAATAATACTATTTGTATAGATTAGAAAGGTCAGGTGAGCTCTATGGAGGAGCAGACCACCCCCATGTCAAAACTGATAGAAGTCGATCTGGATAAAGAGATGCGCAAGCGGTTTCTGGAATATTCCGTTTCCGTGTTGGTGGCGCGTGCCCTGCCGGACGTGCGGGACGGCTTAAAGCCGGTGCATCGCCGTATCCTATATACTATGCACGAGGATGGTTTCACCCCCGATAAGGCGCACCGTAAGTGCGCCACCACTGTGGGTGATGTGCTGGGTCACTATCATCCCCACGGTGATGCCTCCGTATACGATGCCTTGGTGCGTATGGCGCAGGATTTTTCTCTGCGGTATCCTCTCATCGACGGTCACGGCAACTTTGGTTCCATTGACGGCGACCCTGCCGCTGCCTATCGTTATACCGAGGCTCGTATGAGCAAGATGTCGCTGGATATGTTGGCGGATATTGAGAAGGAGACGGTGGATTTTACCTCGAACTTCGACGATACCACCAAGGAGCCGGTGGTGCTTCCTTCCCGTTTCCCCAACCTGTTGGTGAACGGTTCCAGCGGTATTGCGGTTGGTATGGCTACGAATATCCCGCCTCACAACTTGTGTGAAGTGGTGGATGCCATCTGTCTGCTCATTGATAACCCCGAAGCAGAGTTGGTGGATCTGATGGAATACATCAAGGGACCCGATTTCCCCACCGGCGGTGTGATTATGGGTCGTGCGGGTATTCGTGCCGCCTATGCTACCGGTCGCGGCCGTATTACGGTGCGTGCAAAGGCAGAGATTGAGGAGGAGCACAACCGCAACCGTATTGTGATCTCCGAGATCCCTTATATGGTAAACAAAAAGAATTTGGTGACTTCGATCATCGAGTTGGCAGATGAAAAGCGTATTGAGGGTATCGCCGACGTGGTGGACCACTCCTCTATGGAGGGTATGCGTGTAGTCATTGAGCTTAAACGAGACGCAGTGCCTCAGGTGGTACTCAACCAGTTATATGCCTACACCCAGATGCAGGTGACCTTCGGTGCCATTATGTTGGCACTGGTGGATGGTGTGCCTCGTGTGCTGAATCTAAAAGCGATGCTGGAGCAGTACATTAAGTTTCAGGTGGAAGTCATTACACGCCGTACCATCTTTGATCTGCGCAAGGCTAAGGATCGTGCTCACATTTTCGAGGCGCTGAAGACAGCCAGTGACTTCATTGATGAGGTAATCGCCATTATCCGCGGTTCCAAGGATCAGAATACCGCCAAAGAGCGATTGATGGAGCGTTTTTCCTTCGACGATGTGCAGGCGGACGCTATCGTTAAGATGCGACTGGGCCAGTTGTCCGGTTTGGAACGGCAGAAAATTGAGGACGAGCTGGGTGCATTGCTCATAAAGATTGCTGAGTACGAGAGTATCTTGGCAGATGAGGGCAAAGTTAAGGCCATCGTAAAGGAAGAGTGCCTGAAAATGCGGGATAAGTACGGCGATGAGCGCCGCACCGAGATCTCCATTGTATCGGGCGAGGTGGATATCGAGGACCTGATCCCCGAAGAGCAGTGTGTGCTCACCCTCACCAATATGGGCTATATTAAGCGGCAAGCGGTGGATGTGTACTCCGCTCAGCGCCGCGGTGGTCGTGGTATCACGGGTATGACTACCCGAGACGAGGACGTAACCAAGACCATGTTTATTTGTTCCAGTCACGACTATGTGATGTTCTTTACCAGTCTTGGTCGTGTATATCGGCTGAAATGCTTCGAGATCCCGGAGGGAAGCCGCCAATCCAAGGGTATGAATATCGTCAACCTGCTGCCCTTGCAGCCGGAGGAAAAGATCTCCGCTATGATCCGCTTGGAGGATCAGACCGAGGGTCAGTATCTGTGTATGATCACCCGCAACGGCATCATCAAGCGCACCCGTCTGGATGCCTATTCCAACGTGCGTAAGAGCGGTCTGATTGCCATTGATCTGGATGAAGGCGACGAGTTGGTACGTGTGCTCACTACCGATGGCGAGCGTCAGCTTTTAGTGGCGACTCGCAAGGGTATGGCCATTCGCTTTGATGAGAACGATGCCCGTGTCATCGGACGTACTGCCCGCGGTGTCAAGGCGCTGAGTCTGGCGGAGGACGACGCGGTGGTCGGTATGGAGCCTGTGAACCCCGAGCGGTTGCTGCTGACAGTGACCGAGACGGGCTACGGTCGTCTGAGCCGATTTGACGAATACCGCGTTCAGTCCCGTGGTGGTAAGGGCCTGACCAACTATCACACCGAGAAATACGGTGACGTGGTAGGCGTGATGACGGTGGATGCGGAGGAAGAGGATCTGATCCTCATTTCCAGCGGCGGCATCATCATTCGTATGCACATTGCGGAGATCCGTCTGTGCAGCCGCACCTCCAAGGGTGTGCGCGTGATGCGTGTGCCGGAGGGTACTGCCATCGTATCTATTGCTTCGGCAGAGCACGACGCCACTGAGGTAAACAGTCACGCGGAGGATACTCCCGACGCGGACGAGCCGGAAGAGACCACCGACGAAGAATAAGAAAACAATCTAGAAAAGCTGACCGAAAATACTTTTCGGTCAGCTTTTCAAAGCCTGTTTATTCGCGTATTTATTTTCCGAAAATCCCCCCTTTAAAAGCTTATTTTCGAGAGCGCAAAAATGAGCGGACGGTGGAAAGAACATTTGGTCGAAAAGTGACGAAAACCCCATAGTTTCAAGGGTTTACGAAGATTTTAAGGTGGAAAAGACCGTTGAAAATGTGAAAAGATAGCGGCAGTTTTCCTCAAAAGTATAGGGTTGCTTGGGGTGTTTTCCCCAACATTCCACAGCACGAAGGAAAAACTACGGTGGAAAAGTGGAGGTTTCTGTGGAAAACCCATAAAATGGGGCAGTTTTCCACAAAAACCTTGTCAAGTTGATTTTTTTGTCAAAAATCAAGGTTTTTTGTGTGAAAAAGTCTACAAAAATTTAAAAAAACAGAAGGAAAGGAGGGTGACCAATGCGCTTTCTGGAAGCGTCCTTTGACGTGGCAGTGATCGGTGCCGGACACGCGGGAATTGAGGCGGGTCTCGCCGCGGCCCGAATGGGTTGTAAGACCGCCGTTTTTACTATTAATATGGACTGGGTGGGCAATATGCCCTGCAACCCTTCCATCGGCGGCACCGCCAAGGGTCATTTGGTCCGCGAGGTGGACGCGTTGGGAGGCGAGATGGGTCGTGCTGCGGATGCCACCTTCCTGCAAAGTCGGATGCTGAATCGAGGAAAGGGACCTGCGGTCCATTCCCTCCGTGCCCAGATCGACCGACGAGATTATTCTGCCTATATGAAGGGTGTGCTGGAACGCACCGAGAACTTGGAAGTGAGGCAGGCCGAGATCGTGGAGATCACGCGGCAAGAGGACGGCACCTTTTTGCTCACTACGCGTTTAGAGGCGCAGTATGCTGCTCGCGCGGTGATATTGGCTACCGGTACCTTCCTGCGGGGGCGGATTTTCGTAGGCGACGTATCTTACGACGGTGGTCCGGATGGTATGTTTGCTGCTACGGCCCTGTCCGAGAGTCTGAGCAAGCTGGGTGTGGCCATGCGCCGCTTTAAAACGGGCACTCCTGCACGGGTGAATCGCCGCAGCATTGATTTTTCAAATTTGGAACAGCAAGAAGGAGAGGAACCCGTGGTGCCCTTCTCCTTCGAGACCTTGGAGCCGCTCCAAAACACCTTGCCTTGTCATATCACTTGGACAGGGGCGGAGACGAAACGGGTGATTACCGAGAATCTGCATCGCTCTCCTTTGTTTGGCGGTCAGATCGAAGGGGTGGGCCCCCGTTATTGCCCTAGTATCGAGGATAAGATTGTTCGTTTTGCTGACAAAGAGCGGCATCAGGTTTTTATCGAGCCCTGCGGCAAAAATACCGATGAAATGTATTTGCAGGGGCTTTCTTCAAGCCTGCCTGTGGACGTACAGCTGAAACTGCTGCGCACCATCCCGGGACTTGAACAGGTACAGGTGATGCGCCCTGCGGACGCCATTGAATACGACTGTATCGACCCCTTGCAATTGGGGATGACCTTGGAATTTTTGGATGTTCCCGGCCTGTATGGTGCGGGACAGTTTAACGGCTCTTCGGGTTATGAAGAGGCGGCGGCTCAGGGCCTGGTGGCGGGCGCCAACGCGGCGCTGAAACTGAAAGGCGAAGAGCCTTTGATCTTAGACCGTGCCGGCAGTTATATCGGCACCCTGATTGACGATCTGGTGACCAAGGGATGCAGTGATCCCTATCGGATGATGACCAGCCGCAGCGAGTATCGACTGGTTCTGCGACAGGATAATGCGGATCGGCGGCTGACCCCCATTGGTCGTCGTATTGGTTTGGTGGACGATGAGCGGTGGGCGCACTACACGGCTCGTCAGGAGGCGATGGCAGCGGAGCGTAAACGATGGGAGTCGACCGGTCTGGCGCCTACCGAAGCGCTGAACGACATACTTGTTACTTGTGGCACTACGCCGGTGACGGCAGGAATACGGATGGTGGATCTGCTCCGTCGTCCGCAAGTGAGTTATGCCGCGCTGGCTCCCGTGGACGTGAATCGTCCCGAGATCGACCCGTTGGTAATCGAGCAGCTGGAAGTGGAATTGAAATATGAGGGCTATATCCGTCGTGAGCAGGCGCAAATCGACGAGATGCGGCGGTTAGAGGGGCGTCTGTTGTCTCCCGACACGCCCTACGAACAGATTTATGGTTTGCGGAAAGAGGCGCAGGAGAAACTGTCCAAGGTACGTCCCGCTAGTATTGGACAGGCCTCCCGCATTAGCGGCGTGAGTCCTGCGGATATTTCCGTGTTGATTGTTTGGAGCAGCCAGAGGAGGGAAGAGGATGTTTGATCGGGATTTGTTGGCGCGAGTGGCCGCTCCTTTCGGGGTGGAGATCTCTGCCGATCTGGCCGAGAGGCTGGATGTGTACGCCCGTCTGCTGGTGGAGTGGAACGAGAAGATGAATCTTACCGGCATTACCGACCCGCAGGGCATTGCGGTCAAGCATTTTGCGGACAGCCTGACGGTAGCGCCCTTGTTGCCGAAGGGGAAGTTCTCTCTGATCGATGTGGGAACGGGCGCGGGGTTCCCCGGCGTGCCCCTGGCACTGCTTCGTGCTGATTGTCGGCTGACCCTGCTGGACAGCTTGAATAAGCGGCTCACTTTTTTGGATACGGTTTGCCGTGAGGTGGGGTTGTCCGTGACGCTGGTGCACGCCCGCGCCGAAGAGGGTGGTCGCCGCAAGGAACTGCGAGAGCGGTTTGACGTAGCGGTGGCCCGTGCCGTGGCGGCGATGCCGGTACTCAGTGAGTATTGCCTGCCCTTTGTGAAGGTGGGCGGTTGCTTTCTGGCATTGAAAGGGCCGGATGCGGATAGGGAAAAGGCAGAGGCCTCCCGTGGTATCGGTGTGTTAGGTGGTAAGGTGACCGGCGTCGACGCCTTCACGTTGCCCAAGGAAGCCGTGGAAGGCACAGAAACCATGGAACGGCGACTCATTCGTGTGGAGAAAGTACGCCCCACACCTCCTGCCTACCCTCGCCCTTCTGCTAAAATTGTCAAAGCCCCCTTATAACAGAGCAATAACGACACCTTTGTTTGACAGCCTTTTCTCTGTTTGTGTGGTATGCTTATCCTATGGACAAGCCGCCAAACAGAAGAAGGCTGTCTTTGTTTCACGTGAAACAAAGAGCGGAGGTGCAGTAATGAAAAAGAAAAAGAGTCCTTATGCAACAAGAGGAACCGTGTGGATGATTCCCACGGGGGAGATTCGTCCCAATCCTGCGCAACCCCGCAGAGAATTTCCGTTGGATTCACTGGTGGAGCTGGCACAGAGCATTAGCGAGAACGGTATCTTGCAACCTCTTTCGGTGTCAATGGAGGAGGGAGTACCGGTGCTGATAGCGGGGGAGCGGCGATTGCGAGCTGCCAAGATCGCCGGTCTGCGGGAGGTGCCCTGTGTGGAATTAAAGGTGCAGGAGCGGCAACGACAGGTACTCACCCTGATTGAGAATATGCAGCGGGAAGATATGAACTGCTTTGAAGAAGCAGAGGGGATCCGTCAACTGATTGAAAACTATGAGTTGACCCAAAATGAAGCAGCGATGCAGCTGGGGTTTTCACAATCCGCTATTGCCAATAAATTGCGGTTGTTGCGCCTGCCGCAGGCGGAGAGGGCGCAGCTTATCGCCGCAGGGCTGGGGGAGCGACATGCCCGTGCTCTGCTGCGCATTGAGGACCGCACGCTGCGGCAACAGTTGTTGGAGCAGGTAGTGGTGAGCAAAATGACGGTAGCACAGGTAGAGCGGGCGGTGGAGGCGATGTTGGCAGGAAAAGTCCGTCGCCGTCCGTCCAAACCGTTAGTGCGAGACGTGCGGGTCTTCTTTAATACGGTAAATCACGCCTTGGATATTATGCGTCGCGGCGGCATTGCAGCGGAGAGCGTACGTCGGGATGAGGAGGATTATATCGAATACGTGGTGCGTATCCCTAAAACGAACGCTGTCACAAGAACGTAAAAAAGGGGCCACGACCGCAGGTTGGGGGG
>JAZNJO010000021.1:0-5367 GCA_045578085.1 Acutalibacteraceae bacterium
TATCGCGTACAGTTTAACAGCGCCATCGGCCCCTACAAGGGCGGCCTGCGCTTCCACCCCTCTGTGAACCTGAGCATCATCAAGTTCCTGGGCTTTGAGCAGACCTTTAAGAACTCCCTGACCAGCCTGCCCATGGGCGGCGGCAAGGGCGGATCCGACTTTGACCCCCGGGGCAAGTCGGACAACGAGATCATGCGCTTCTGCCAGAGCTTCATCACCGAGCTGTTCCGCCACATCGGTCCCGACACCGACGTGCCCGCCGGTGATCTTGGCGTGGGCGCTCGCGAGATCGGCTATATGTTCGGCCAGTACAAGCGTCTGGTCAACCGCTACGAGGGCGTGCTGACCGGTAAAGGTCTGCCCTACGGCGGCTCCCTGATCCGTCCCGAGGCCACCGGCTTCGGCGCCGTATACTACACCGACGAGATGCTCAAATCCTTCGGCGACACCATCAAGGGCAAGACCTTCGCCATCTCCGGCTTCGGCAACGTGGCCTGGGGTACCGCGATGAAGGTGGCCGAACTGGGCGGTAAGGTGGTCACCATCTCCGGTCCCGACGGCTACGTCTACGACGAGGAGGGTGTCACCACCGAGGAGAAGTTCAACTTTATGCTGGAGATGCGTTCCTCTGGCCGCGACAAGGTCAAGGACTACGCCGACAAGTTCGGTGTCCCCTATTTCGAGGGTCAGAAGCCCTGGGGCACCAAGGCCGACATCATTATGCCCTGCGCCACCCAGAACGAAGTGGGTATGGCCGAGGCCGAGCAGATCGTGGCCAATGGCATCAAGTACTACGTTGAGGTGTCCAATATGCCCACCACCAACGAGGCGGTGGCCTATCTGAAGAAGAACGGCGTCATCGTCGCCCCCTCCAAGGCGGTCAACGCCGGCGGCGTGGCGGTGTCCGGTCTGGAGATGAGCCAGAACTCTATGCGGTATAGCTGGACCGCAGAGGAAGTGGATGCCAAGCTCAAGCAGATCATGTATAACATCTACTGGAACTCCTACAAGGCCGCTGAGAAATACGGCATGAAGGGCGATCTGGTGGCCGGTGCTAACTTGGCGGGCTTCGAGAAGGTCGCCGAGGCGATGCTGGCTCAGGGCGCGGTATAATCGATTCTTTTACTTACAGACACGGCGGATGATCTTCATCCGCCGTGTTTTTTGCACCTCGATAGTGCGGGGCGCATATCTTGGAATAAGCAACCGTTTTTACGAAGGAGCTGATACCGATGCACAGGATTCCTCTATGCGACCTGCCGGTGGGCGGGTGCGGACTGGTGTGTCAACTGGATGCGGTAGGGTCTATGCGCCGCCGTTTGTTGGATCTGGGGCTGACGCCCCAAAGTCCCGTGGGCTGTGTGGGGCGTTCTCCTCAAGGAGATCCTACCGCCTATCGGGTGCGGCAGACGGTCATTGCCCTGCGCCGTCAGGACGCGATGCAAGTATGGGTCTATCCCATCGCAGAGGAGGCGCATTATGGCACGCCTGCTTCGAAAGAATGACCCTACTTCGGTACAGCACACGGTGGCGCTGGCAGGGCACCCCAACGTGGGCAAGAGCACCCTCTTTAACGCCCTGACCGGTCTGCGCCAGCATACAGGCAACTGGTCGGGAAAAACGGTTGCCACCGCCGTAGGTTACAGCCAAATCGGGGACTGCCGCTTTCACCTTGTGGATCTGCCGGGGACCTATTCCCTGCTGACCCACTCGGCGGAGGAAGAGGTGGCACGCAGTTACCTCTGCGGTGGCGAAGCTGAGGTAGTGGTGGTGGTGTGCGATGCCTCCTGCCCCGACCGCGGGGTGGCGCTGGCACTGCAAGTGATGGAGATGGGGCACGCGGTTCTGCTGTGCCTGAACCTGATGGACGAGGCGCAGCGACGCCATCGTCTCCCCGATCCCGAGCGGTTAGAGCGGCAGCTCCACCGCCCTGTGGTAGCGGTCACCGCCCGCAAAAAAGCCACCTTGGAGCCGCTGAAAGACACCCTGATCAAAATGGTGTCCGCCCCGTCGGCGGCGCCGCCTGCCCCTTTACTGTATCCATCTGCCATTGAGCAAAGCGTGGCTGTGCTGGCACCTCAATTGGGAGAGGTGACCCGCGGAGCGGTGACCAATCGCTGGCTGGCACTCCGTTTGTTGGAGGGGCTGAACCCTTTCCCTGCACAGATGCCCCCTGCTCTGTACGAGGCGGTGGCGGAAGAACAGAAAAAATTAGCCGCCGAAGGGTTCACGGCTGACCGCATTCACGATGCCCTTGCCAGCGCAGTGAACGATACCGCACAACGGATCTGCCGTCACGTGATGCGGGAGGACCCCCGACCTGCGGACGCCACCGACCGTCGTATAGACCGCCTGCTCACCCACCGTATTTGGGGATACCCCTTGATGCTGGTGTTCTTACTGGGGATCCTCTGGTTGACGGTCAAGGGGGCCAACGGACTGTCCGCTCCCTTACAGCAGGCGCTATCTTGGGTGGAGGAGGAGTTTTCCGCCTGGTTTCGGGCAATGAACGCCCCCGCATGGCTGCACGGCGCCCTGATTACCGGTGCCTATCGAATGTTAGCCACCGTGGTGGCGGTAATGCTTCCCCCTATGGCAATCTTTTTCCCCCTGTTCACTCTATTGGAGGACGTGGGGTATCTGCCCCGCTTGGCCTATAATTTGGATCGCCCCTTTGCCCGTTGCGGCGCCTGCGGCAAGCAAGCGCTGACTATGTGTATGGGGTTCGGGTGTAATGCCGCAGGCGTGGTAGGATGCCGCATCATCGATTCTCCCAGAGAGCGGCGACTGGCCACCCTCACCAACAGCTTTGTTCCTTGTAACGGACGGTTCCCCACCTTGCTTCTGCTCATCTCAATGTTTTTTATAGGTGCGGATGAACACACCTTTCTGTCGGCTTTATGGCTCACAGGGTTTCTTCTGCTGAGCGTGGTAGTAACCTTGGACGTGACGAAGTTGCTCAGTCGTACTCTCCTACGGGGGACACCCTCCTTTTTTACGCTGGAACTGCCGCCTTACCGCCCGCCCCAAGTGGGGCAGATCCTTGTACGCTCGGTGCTGGATCGCACCTTATTCGTACTGGGACGGGCGGCCACGGTGGCCGCCCCTGCGGGACTAATCATCTGGGGACTGTCCTATTGGCAGGTGGGAGATACGTCCCTCCTCCAATGGTTAGCGGGATGGCTGGACCCTGTGGGGCGTGTGTTGGGGATGGACGGAGTCCTGCTGTTAGCCTTCATTTTGGGGTTGCCCGCCAACGAGGTGGTGCTTCCATTGGCGGTGATGATGTATACCGCCACCAATACCATAACGGGGTTGCCTAACGTCTCAGAACTGTACTCCATCCTCACCACCGCAGGCTGGACTCCCATCACCGCCCTGTGCGTGATTTTGTTTTCTCTGTTCCATTGGCCCTGCTCCACCACCCTCATCACCGTCTATCGGGAGACAAAATCCCTACGACAAACCGCCTTAGCCGCGGCGTTGCCCACCGCGGTGGGGGTACTCCTATGCGGGATGGTGCAAGTGGTATCACAAATTTTTATGTAAAAGAACACCGCCGAACAGGGACTCTGTTCGGCGGTGTTGTTATTTTTTCGTTTTAACTCATCGGTTTTTGCCGACGAAACAAGATTATTTGTACATTGGTCTTCACCTTAAAATGGTTACGGTTTTCCTACTTGCATAGTGTCACAAAACTTACTTGTGCATCGGTCTTTACCGTTCCTTCTTACTGGATTTGGTGATTCGTTCTGTACTAGATCTCGGTCCTCATTCCCTTCCAATGGTTTTGGTCGGAATCTCAATTAACTAAACCTTTGGACTCATTCCCTTCTACATCAATTCTCTTTTCCGAGTTGGGCGGAGTTTCTACAGACGCCATTGGAATCAGTCCCCTTTCTTACCCATCTTCATCATGGTTAGTCGTGTTTTTATTTCTTTCTCTGGTTTCAGTATACATGAAGACCATAAGTTTTGTCTATGCACAAAATGCCCAATTTTTTAACTCAATTTTCTACTACCACCTTAACGCTGTTGTGTGTTATAATTGATTTGTTGGGGTGTCGAAATGTGGTTTCGCGCCCTCTTTTTGTTTCTATACCACTGAGAAAGGAAACACAAGATGAAACAGAAAAAGAAAGAAACACCAGAATGGGGAAAATGGCTGTGGTGCCTGTTGCCTGCGATGATCGCCGTGCTTCTCTACGTGGCTTTGCCTTATTTGCCGTGGGTGGCGGAATATATCTTTGCCCGCGGATTGTTCCGTTTGATTGCCTTCCCCGTGGAGTGGCTGGTATCGTTCCTCCCCTTCTCCCTCACCGAAACGGCAGTGATACTGGGCATCCCCGCTATTCCCGTGGTCATTATCCTATGGGTAACGAGAATGTACCGCCGTCCCGAACAGCGCGACCGTATTCTGCGGCGGGGACTGCGCACCGTGGCATTGGGACTGTCCTTGGCGCTGCTGGTGTTTATGGTGATGGATGGAGCCAACTTCTCCCGCTATTCCATCACGCGTCTGATGGACCTGCCCGAAAAGGAATACACAGCCCGGCAACTCCAAGAGGTAGCCATCGACCTGGCCAAACACGCTTCTACCGCTCGCGAGCAGGTGACCGAAGACGAGGATGGGTGTATGATTCTGTCTGAGGGACTTTATAAGACCTTGCGGAAAGCGGACGATGGCTATCGAGTGCTGAAAGAGGACTATCCCTTCCTGCGCGCCGCAGTGTGGCAGGTCAAGCCGGTAACCTTCTCTCATCTGTGGTCCTACACCGGCTACACCGGTGTATACTGCCCCTGGCTGGGTGAATCCAGTGTCAACGTAGATATCACCCCCGCTGAGATCGGGCATACCGCCGCCCACGAGATCGCCCACACCGCCGGCTTCGCTAAGGAGGACGAATGCAACTTCCTCGGCTATTTGGCCTGCGTGCGCAGCGGCGATCCCGATTACGTCTATTCCGGCTACTTATCCGCGATGACCTATTGCAACAACGCTCTGTACGACTACGACGAAGAACTTTACAAAGAAGTGATGACCTACTGCTCCGACGGAGTGCGACGGGATTTGAGCAAACAGCGGAAATACTGGAAACAATTTGAGGGACCTACTCAGGACAAATCTCAAGAGTTTAACGACGCCTTTATCAAAGTCAACGGCGTCGAAGAGGGCGTATTCAGCTACGGGCAGGTGGTGCGCTTATTACTGCGTTATTACGATCAACAAGGCTGGCTTACACAATAAAAAAAACGGCTGACTCGGTATGCACAGGTCCAGTAAAAACGGACAATAGAAAAAAGCGACCTCCTATGGTAGAATTAAAACAACTACCATAGGAGGTTTTGTTATGTCAAGAAATTATC
>JAZNJO010000022.1:0-32291 GCA_045578085.1 Acutalibacteraceae bacterium
GGTGCAGTCGAAGGTTTCCTTCGCCAGGCTGGTTGTCCAGTCACTGCCCTGCACGCTGTAAATCATGCTGAAACCTGCGTCCGCCTTATAACGATAGGAGAACACATAGTCGGTATTCTTCTCTACATTGAAGCCCTGGTAAATGTTACCCCAGTCTACCTTATACTCAATGTAGGCAGAATAATTGCCGGAACCACCAACGTTTTCAACGATCTCAAAAACGTTAGCTTCATTGGTATTCCAGCCTTCGGTAGTACCGGTCTCGAAGTCGCCGTTCTTAACCGGATTGCTGTCCGCGCTAACCAGTGCGCCGAAGGGTACTACGGTACACAGCATAGCGATAGACAGCAAGATTGCTAGGAATCGTTTCATAATGCTTTCTTCCTTTCTAATATTTGTGCTTTTTCCGATTGTGGCACCTCCTCTCGCAAGGAGGCACCAAAACACAATACCATTATAGCACCCGTTTTCACTTTTTCAATAGAAAAAACACAAAAAAATAAAAAATTTTTCGACAATTTTGACATTTTGCACAAACGACTCCAGTTGAAAGTAAGCAAAATGCCGAGGCGCTCACCCGCGCCTCGGCATTTTCATTACTTCATCACACCGTTTTTATCAAACGTATAGGTCTTGCTGTCGATGGTCAGTGTGGTATTAACAACCATATAACCATTGCCGTCCAGATAGTACCACTTGCCGTTGTCCTTGACCCAAGCGTTCTTGGTCATGGAGCCGTTCTTGTCCAGATAGATCCAGCCGATGGAATCCTTCTTCCAGCACTCGGTCACTGCGTAACCGTCAGAGCCCACGTAGCACCAGCCCTTGGAATCCTTACACCAAGCGTTAGTTAGCATCGCGCCGTTTGAGCCCAGATAGACCCAACCTTTGCTGTCTTTCTTCCAAGCGTTGGCAACCATATAGCCTTCCTTGTCCAAGAAGTACCATTTGCCACCGTCCTTAACCCAGCTGTTCTTGACCATCGAGCCGCTGCTGCCCAGATAGCACCAGCCGTGACTGTCTTTCTTCCACGTGTTGGTAACCGCGTAACCGTCAGAACCAACGTAGCACCAACCCTGGCTGTCCTTTACCCACTTATCGGTCAGCATAGCGCCGTCGGAACCTACGTACACCCAGCCCTTGGAATCTTTGAGCCAGCGATTGCTTTCCATCTCGCCAGATGCGTTGAGATAATACCACTTGCCGCCGGTCTTTACCCACTTGGAATAGACATATCGACCGTCCGCGCCAAGGAATTGCCAAGCGCCACTGATCTTGATCCAGCAATCGGAAAGCCAAGTGCCGTACTCGTCATAAAAATGACCATTAACAAAATCCATCGTGATGCCGTCCTGCGCGCCGATGCCCTCCGACTCCAAATGCCACAGCAGTTCAAACAGCGGATATACACTGTTCATCTCCACCAGTGCGAAAACCTCGTCGAAGGTGCCGGAATACCACACGTCGGACAGATTATCGCACCAGTCAAAGGCGCTCTCAGCAATCGAGGTCACCGTAGTAGGCAGTGCGATGTCGGTCATAGTACTGCAACCCATAAAGGCGTCTGCGTCAATAACCTCCACACCCTCTTCTATGGATACTCCCACCAAGGATTGGCAATAGGCAAAGGCACCCTCTCCCACCTTCTTTACGTTGCCGGGAATGGTGACAAACAACAAACTCGAGCAATCGGAAAAAACATAGGGTTCCAACTCCGTAACACCGGCGGGAATCTCTATGGCGGTCAGCGAGGTGCACATGGCAAACGCTTCCGTTCCGATGTAGGTAACACTGTCGGGAATGGTCACCTCCGCCAATTCGGTACAAAAGGTAAACACACCCATTTCAATGGTCTCAAGGCCTTCGGGCAGGTCTACCCTGGCCAAGGAAAGGCACATCAAAAAAGCGCCAACATCAATGGTGTGCACCGTGTCGGGGATCTCCATCTGCGTCAGTCCCGTGCACATAGCAAAGGCCGCATAGCCGATGTCCCCCAACCCGTAAGGCAGAGATATTTCCGGCAAATACACAGCGCCGGCAAATGCGTAGCCGTAGATGCTGGTCACCGTATCCGGCACCTCATACACAAAGGCGGCTTTGCCCGCGGGATAGGCGTACAAGACCGTTTTATCCGCACTAAACAGCACGCCGTCCTCGGTGGTGAACCACTCATTGTCCTCGGACAACGTAATCTCGCTCAGGCTCACACAGGCCGCAAAGGGGTTGTACCCCATCTCCTGCACACCGGCACCGATAACCGCCGTCTCCAAGGCGGTACAACCGCTGAATGCAGTTTCACCTATATAGGTAACACTGTCGGGAATGACCACGCCGGACAACCACTCACATCCCGTAAAAGCACCATAGCCGATAGACCGCACTGTGTCGGGAATAACTACTTCCGTCATCAAGCAATAGGCAAAGGCGCCGTCCGCAATCTCTACCACCGGATAGCCATCCAGATAGGCGGGCAGGATCAGTTCATCCTCGGCATAACCGAAGGTGCCGGTAATCGATGCGCCAAGAATTTCCTCGCCGTCCTGTTCAATGCTTACGATTTCGTAGTCGTAGTCAAACTCCACCTCTTCCGCCGAAGCGATAATGGGAGACAGCGGCAATGCCGTCATCATCAACAGCATCGACAGAACGAACACAAACACTTTTTTCATCTTTTAACACGCTCCTTTTAGTTAATGGGGGGGTGGGCTTGTAGTTCCAGTCTACCACATTAGACTATCTTTGTCAAGCGCAAAAGTGCCCATTTATACGATCCACCGTTTTTATTTTATGACAATACGTCATATTTGTCAACCCATAAATATGACATAATGTCATCGAGGTGGTTATGTGAAAAACAAATTACGTCAGTTGCGCAAAGACAAAGGCTATACGCAAATTGCCGTGCAAATGAAGACCGGCATTGAACAATCTTTGCTTTCAAAATTTGAGAGTGGTGAGCGTACCCCGCCCGCCGAAACCTTAGTACGGTTGGCAGACTTCTACGATGTGAGCATCGACTATATTCTGTGTCGTACCGAAAACCCCTCGGTCAATCGATGACGATTATCAATACCTTTCCGTAATACACCAAACAAAAAAGCGGCAACTTCCGATTGGAAGTTGCCGCTTTTGTTTTGTTTACGGATTGGTGCACACGCCAGAGGCGTTGAAGTGATAGGTCTTGCTGCCCAATTTTAGGGACGTATTGGCAATCATATAACCCTCACCATTCAGGTAGTACCACTTGCCGTTGTCCTTGACCCAAGAGTTCTTGGTCATGGAGCCGTTTTTGTCCAGATAAATCCAGCCGTAGCTGTCCTTCTTCCAACACTCGGTCACCGCGTAACCGTCCGCGCCCACGAAGCACCAGCCCTTGGAATCCTTAACCCAGGCGTTGGTCTTCATCGCGCCGTCGGAGCCCACGAAGCACCAGCCCTTGGAATCCTTCTTCCAAGCATTGGTCGCCATATAGCCGTTCCGGTCTAAGAAGTACCATTTACCACCGTCCTTAACCCAGCTGTTCTTGACGATGTATCCGTTCTTGCCCACATAACACCAACCTTTGGAATCCTTTACCCACTTGTTGGTGGCCATCCGACCATCGGCATCCAGATAGCACCAGCCCACGGAATCTTTTACCCACTTGTTGGTAATATAGTAACCGTCGCCACCTACGTAGCACCAGCCTTGAGAATCTTTGATCCACTTGTTGGTGGCCATTGCGCCGTCGCCTGTCAGATAACACCAGCCCTTGGAATCCTTCACCCACTTGTTGCGAGCTACATAGCCGTCGGCGTCCATATAATACCACACACCGTCGGGACAAATCCACTTGCTGATCGCCTGCACGCCGTGGTCGTAATAGATACGCTCACCGTCCCAGTCGGTGCGCCAGCCATGATAGGAATCCTCACCCTCTGCGGCCTTGCCCGACTCAAACAGACGAATATTATCCAGCAACGCCTCGCCTCCCAGATCGCATACAGCAATGCCAATGCGGTCATAAGCGCCGGTATTGAGACCGATGTTGAAAGGGAACCATTCTTCGCCGAAACTGTCTATATCAAAGTCCACTTCCACAAAAGGAACGGGGATGGCTTTCTTGTCATCCAGCAGCACCAGTTTGCCGGCACCGCTCTGCAACACCTTGATGCTCACCGAGAAAATATAATCGGTATAGGGTGTCACATCTACCCATTTAATATAGTATACGCCGGGCATACTGCCATCCGAGGTATAATGCAGAGAATTGCCGTATTCCCAATCCGATTCGTACACGCTCATGAAGCCGTTCGCCCACCCGTAGCCGGTCTGCCAGTAGTCCGAGTCCTCCACCGACACCTGCGGATTCGCGGTAAGGCTATCCTGCGGCTCGCAATAAAAAGCGTCAGTCATATAGTACGAAACTCCGTTACCGGCGTTTTCACTTACGTATTTGATGCCGTCTCCGTTTTTAAACAAGGCCATATCGTCCACCCACATCTGCGTGCTCGCGCCGTACAGAGCGATGGTGACCTTAGACAAACCCAAAGAATTAAAACGCACACTGCGCAGATGCCACTCTCCATCCCAAGAGGGCGGATAAATCTGGCGGTTATCCCGCGATGTGCGATTGCGGAATTCATTGTACACCATAAAGCGGTTGATGGTGGGGTCGATAACACCGATGCTGGCCTGTCCGCTATTCTGCGCAGAGAGATACGCACCCTTGACCCATACGGAGAAAATGTATTCTGTGTTGGGTTCCACCGGCACCGTGAACTTGTGCCATTTGGCCGAGGTAGTGGTTGAAGAATCAAAGTACAGGCTCTTGTCGCCGTCGGGGGCGGTGGCATCCTCTACTACCCGCACCGTGTCACCCAGCATAGCAGTCCAGGCGCCGACGCCTTCCTCAAAACTGCCGTCAATCAACAGGTTGACCTCAGCAGAAGCAGGGCGGTTGGTCACCTCGCCGAAGGAAGTCAGCGGATAGGCACACATCTGACTATTGTAGTTGCCGATGCCCAGTTCACCCTCGGGCAGAATCTGGGTAGCGGAGCGCACGTACTGACGCTCCTCGCCGGCAATATTCGTGGGCTCGGACTCTACCTCATTGCCTGCGTCATCCCGCACCACAACCTTATACATCGAACCGGAAATAGCCTCGTCAAAATACTTGCCCTTGCCCTTGTTAATGTAGAACTTGGGATTCGTATTATCCAGCAATTTCACCCAGGTCTTGCCACCGTCAGTAGAACGGAGCAGATCCATAGAAGTAGCCTGACGGGAAGGGATCCACTCCACATATCCACCGCCTTCGTTGCAATACATTACCGGTTTGTCCAGCACCACCGTCTCACCCCGATGGGCGGCGCGGTAATCGTCGATGTAGTGGCGCATATCCGCCACGGTGGAGATGAAATCCGTGTTAGGCTTGTTGCTACTGGGCGCGCTGTCCAGCAGATAATACGCCACTTTGGAATTAAGGCCGTGGGACAACCAACACCACGAAATGCCGCCTTTATAACCTTTTTCCACCATCTCCTCACGGAAATCAATCAACAATTCCGTATAGTCGTTCGCAGAAACCTCCAATTCGCCCCCCACGTTATACTCGGTCATAATCACCGGCACATCCGTGACAAGCTCCTCCACCGAAAGCAGATGAGCGCTGTTGTTATAACGATTGTGGCCCATCAAATCCAGCTCGAAACCGCCGTAAATAGCCTTGTTCGTATTGTTGGAAGCCACCGTACGAGCCACGTTGGGCAGCACCTCTTTGACCACATCGTTGATGCGACTCATAAAGTACACCATATTCTCCTGGTTAACGCCGTACATAGAGCGGTCGCCACCGAAGTGGTTGCCGATATCGCTGTCGTTGATCTCATTCTCCGGCTCGTCGGCAATAGCAACCAGCCCCACCACGTCAGGATACTCCGCCAACATCTCGCAAACGGGACGGACGAACCGCTCTGCGTAGTGATCCGCCACCTCAGCGCGGGCGTATTTCTGAGAGAATATGTTGTAGGCATCCATTCCGTGATAGTTGGGAGAAGAGGAAGAGTGGAAGCAAATGGTCCACATCACCGGCATCCCGATATCGCGGCACATCTTCAGCAGGCGGCGGGCATTGTCCAGATAGTCCTGCTTAACCCCCAGCACATCGCCGTAAGGATCGAACACCACGCCCTCGTCGTACACCGAACCACCATAACCTAACATGTTATAGCCCATAGCCTTTAAGTTGTAGATCTCTCGATACACCTTGTGGGCGCCGTACGCATCCATACTCACCTTAGCCCAGGAAGAGCCGTAGTATTTAGCCATCACGTCGTTGCCGGTGAGACCGTGACCGATGGAGCCACCGTCAAACCAAGGGAACCAGATGCCATCCAGCAAACCGTCCCGCTCCAAAATTTCGTCAATCATCATTTTTCCGCTGACGGCAGGCTCCTCTTCCTTCGCGGCCACCACAGGAAGCGCACCGGAGAGTCCTGTCAGCAGAGCCAGCACGCTCAGCACCGCCAGCCATTTAATTGCATATTTCTTCATAGGGATCACACTCCTTTTCAAAACTATAGTATACCAAAAAACTGCGCCCCGTCAATATAAAGCAAGGCAAAAGCGGTAGACAGCAAAGGCCATCTACCGCTTTCAATTCGTTCTTTATATATCGAAATAGCCAAAAGCCTTACGGGTTCGTGCAGACACCGGAACTGTTAAAGTTGTATTTCTCGCCGTCGATGGTCAGGGAGGTGCTGTAAACCATATATCCCTCGCCATCCAAATAATACCATTTGCCTGCATCCTTGACCCATGCATTCTTAGTCATAGAGCCGTTTTCGTCCAGCCAGATCCAGCCGTGGCTATCCTTCTTCCAGCAGTTGGTCACCGCGTAGCCGTTCTCGCCCACGTAGCACCAACCCTTGGAATCCATGACCCAAGCGTTGGTCTTCATCGCACCGTCAGAGCCCACGAAGCACCAGCCCTTGCTGTCCTTCTTCCAAGCATTGGTAACCATATAGCCGTTCTGGTCTAAGAAGTACCACTTGCCGCCATCCTTGATCCAAGTGTTCTTGGTCATAGAACCGCTGGCATTCAGCCAGATCCAGCCAATAGAATCCTTCTTCCAGCAGTTGGTCACGGCATAACCGTCAGCACCCACATAGCACCAGCCCTGAGAATCCTTGCACCAGGCGTTGGTCAGCATAGCGCCATCGGAGCCCACATAGCACCAGCCTACCGAATCCTTCTTCCATGCATTTGCGGCCATATAGCCCTCAGCATCCAAGAAGTACCACTTGCCGCCGTCCTTGACCCAAGCATTCTTGGTCATGGAGCCGCTGCCGTTCAGGTAACACCAGCCGTGGCTGTCCTTCTTCCAGGTGTTGGTCACCGCATAGCCGTCCTCACCCAGATAGCACCAGCCCACAGAATCCTTGACCCACTTGTTCGTGGTCACCTTACCATCGGCGCCCAGATAGCGCCAGCCGCCTTCGGCCTTCTTCCAAGCGTTGACAACACGATAGCCGTTTCCATCCACGTAATACTCGTCGATCCAAGCGTTGACAACCGCCTTGCCATCCTCGCCCAGATAGCTCCAGCCCTTGTCACTCTGCATCCAGGTGTCGATCACACGATAGCCGAACTCATCCACGTAGTAACGGCCGCCTTCGAACTCAACCCAAGCATCCTCTACCGGATAGTGATTCTTGACAAAGTACCAATTCTCCTCGTATGCATCATACGCCCAACCGGTATCGACCACGTCGTTGTAAGCGTCACCGTCCGCCACTTCGTAAATGCGGATGTTGTCAAGAAGTGCAGAACCACCGCGATCACACACAGCAATACCGACCCGCGTGAACACGTCTGAGTTAAAGGCGGTGCCAAAGGTGAACCATTCCTCGCCGAAACTCTCCATATCGAAATCGATCTCCAGCATATTCACAGGGCCGCTGATCTTATCGTCGCACAGAGCAATGCTACCAAAGCCGGTTTCTAAGATCTTAAGATCCACCGAAAACACATAATCCGTATTGGGCTTCACGTCGATCCACTTGGTGTAATACACGCCTACCGGCTGTTCACTGCCGGTGTATTTCAGCGCATAACCATACTCACTTTCGGTATCGACTACACTCATAAAGCCGTTCTTCCAACCGGCGCCGGACTGCCAGAAGGCAGAGGTGGCAGCCACGACATTTACGTCTTCGGTCAGGCTCTTCTCGGGAGGACAACTGTTGGTAGTCGCCATCTCGCCTTCCAGTGCGCCGGTCAAACGCTTGCCGGCATATTTGATGCCGTCGGTGAGCTTATATAGGGCGATGTCGTCCAACCACAACTGCGAAGCCTCACCATACAGTGCCAAGGTGACCTGCTTCAGGTTGCCGGAATTAAAAGCCACAGAACGCAGATGCCACTCCTCATCCCACGCGGTAGGGAACAGCTGCTGAGTAGGCTGAGAAGCGCGCATACAACCGCCGATGCCGTGATGCCAGTCGTAGTACAGCATAAAGCCGGTCTCCGCCTGATCGGGATCCAACACGCCGAAGCTTGCATTAAAACGGTTGTCGTCGCTGATAAAAGCGCCTTTCAGCCACGCCGACAGAATGTACTCGGTATTGGGCTCTACATCCACCGTAAAGGTGTACCAGCCCGCCTCCTTCTTGGAGGTGTTGAAATACAGTACCTTTTCCCCGTTCGGCGCCGTCTCATCCTTCACCACCTGAATCTCGGGGCACAGGAAGGAGCGGTTGTTCCACTGGCCGCCTACCTCTTCCTCGAAACTGCCGTTGCGGATTAGGTTCTTGTCCGCCGACACGGGACGATTGGTCTCCACGCCGAAGGAGATCAGCTTGGTCTGATTCTTGTTCTGGATGGACTTGGGAGGGCTGCCCGCGGTGACGGTGGGATTCTCCGCCTCAATGGCAGGATACTGATTCGCCTGCTCCGGCACATTGTTGGGAGCGGACTCCTTTTTGTTGCCCTTGTCATCCCGCACCACGATCTTGTAATTGTAGCCAGACTTAGGCGCCGTGTTGTCCACATAAGTGCCCTTGCCGTCCGTATCCACATAAAGCGCGGGGTCCACGTCTTTCAGCAGGGGCGTCCACGTCTTGCCGCCGTCGGTGGAACGAAGCAGATCCATCTTGGTGGCCTGCCGAGGAGCGATCCACTCCACCTTGCCGCTGCCGTAGTTGGCAAACAGGCTGGGAGTATCCAGCACCAGCTCCTCACCGCGGTTGGCAGCACGGTACTCCTCAATATAGTGATATAGATCGTACTGCATACCACGGAAGTTGGACGTTTGATAGGGCTTGGCCAGCATATCCTGGCCGCCGCCGGACAGATTGGGCATCCAGCACCACTGGAAACCGCCGGCATAACCATATTGCATCATGGCTTCGCGGAATTTCTGGTGCTGCATAAACAACGGCTCTTCGCCTGCATTAAACTCGTTACCCACGTTGTACTCAGTGAGCAGCATGGGCACGGAGGTGTGATAGCTCTCCGTAGTGGGGGCGCCACCATTATTGGTATAACGATTGCAGCCAATCAGATCCAGATCCAACTCGGAAAACATCGCCGAATTCTCAGAGCTGGAGGCGCAGGTGCGGGGAATATTGGGCACCGTCTCCTTCACCGCGTCGTTGATGACGCTCATAAAGTAGACCATGTCGTGCTGGGTAACACCCCAGTGCTCACGACTGGAAAAGTGGTTGCCCAATTCGCTGTCGTTGGTGTCGTTGTTCTCCTCATCAGTCAGGGCGATGAGCGCCACCACGTCGGGGTATTCGCCCAGCACCTTGCACAGAGGCTTTACAAAGCGCTCGGCATAATGCTCGGTCACCTTAGGGTTGCAATACATCTGGGTGATGATATTCCACGCCTGATTGCTCCAATAAGAAGGCAGCGAAGAAGAATGGAAGGTAATGGTCCACATCACCGGCATGCCCACATCACGGCACATATCCAGCAATCGGCGCACATTATCCAGATACTGCTGCTTAATGCCCAACACATCACCATTATCATCATAGATAACGCCTTCGCCGTAGATAGAGCCACCGTAGGCCAACATATTGTAGCCCAGCGCCTTCATGTTGTAGATCTCACGGTAGATATTATCAGCTCCGTAAGTGTCCATGCCCACGGTGCTGTAATCACGCTGCAAACCGTGATACTGATGCATGACCTCGTTGCTGGTCAAGGAATGGCCCAGGTTCTCATCCATAAACCAAGGATACCAGATACCATCAATCATACCGTCTCGCTCAAGGATTTGGTTGACCAGAGTCGTGTCCTCCAACCAAACGGGGACGTTGCAGAACGCTGCCAGCGCCGGAGCCGTCATGCTCGCCAACAGAGTCAGCGCAAACAAAATCGGCAGCACCACTTGTTTGAATCGTTTCATAGTCGCTTTCCTTTCGAGATAAAATGGGCAGGGAACGGCGACAGGTGTTTCCATCCTGTCGCCGTCCTTATGCATCACTGTTTCAAATGTTATACCAACTTGCCGTTGGAAGCAAAGGTGTACGTTTTGCCGTCAATGGTAAGGGTGACGTTGGCTACCATATAACCATTTTCATCCAAATAATACCATGCGCCACCATCCCGAACCCAGTCGCTGACAGTCATACGGCCATCAGCATCCAGATAACACCAGCCCTTGCTATCCTTTTTCCAGGCGTTGAGTACGCAGTAGCCGTCGGCGCCCACGTAGCACCAACCCACGGAGTCCTTGACCCACTTATTAGTAGCCATACGGCCGGAGGCATCCAGATAGCACCAACCGATGGAATCCTTCTTCCAAGTGTTGGTGACACAGTAGCCGTCCGCGCCCACATAGCACCAGCCCACGGAATCCTTGACCCAAGCGTTGGTCTTCATCGCGCCGTCGCTGCCTACATAGACCCAACCCTTGGAATCCTTCATCCACTTGTTGGCCTCCATATAGCCGTTCGTGTTCATAAAGTACCATTTGCCGTCTACTTTGATCCACTTGTTGTAGACCATACGTCCATTCTCATCCAGATAGCACCAGCCCTGACTGTCCTTCTTCCATGCGTTGGTGACGCAGTAGCCGTCGGCACCCAGGTAGCACCAGCCCTGACTGTCTTTCACCCACTTTTCGGTAGTCTTGACATCATCCACGTAATAGGCCCACTTGCCATCTTCCTTGATCCAGCCGTTCTTGGCAGGCTCAACGGGAGGTTCTACGGGAATCTCTTCCACCACTTCATACTCAAACTGAACAGAGAAGCCTTCGTAAGTGATGGTAACCTTGCGCTTGCCGGTGGTGATGGACTGGAAGCCGCGGGTCTTATAACCCTCAGAAACATACTCCACAGAACCGTCATCATAGGTAAGCTGCAACACCAGACCGGTCAAATCCAGGTCCTCACCCTTCAAATACACGGTCTTCTCGGGAGTGGAGGACACCGACACCTCGGTCAGTACCTTGCCGGGACGACCCAAATTCTTAGTAATGAAGTCTGCCAACTCGTCCGCAAACTTCTGCTGGCCTTCCAGGTTGGGGTGCCAGCCGCCGCCGGAGGTGTTCATGGTCAGTTTCACACAATAATAACCCTTCTCGGCGCCGCCGAACTCGCGGACGATCTCCTGTACCTGATCGTTTACACCGCTGGTCATCATATTGTAGATCCACACTATCTTGGCGTTGGGGTTTTTCTCACGGACCAGCGTGAGCATCTCCTCCATACCGGCCTTACGCTTGGCAGCATCCTTTTGGTTGGAATTATCGTTGGTGCCCAGAGCCAACACGACCACATCAGGCTCACGAGCTTCAAAATCATGCGCGGTATTTTTGTCGTATTTATAACGCTGCAGCGGATAAACATCCTGCATAGTGACACTGCCGTAGCCATACTTGCAGCCAATGCCGGACCAGCACACGTTGGAGAAGTCGGCATCCAACGCCTTCGCAGTCAGGAAGGTGTACGCCTTCGTGCCGTCCTGATACAGAGGCTTGCCCGCATTATCCTGGTTGGGGTTATTGCTCAGGTTGCCAAAACCGGCAGAAATCGAGTCACCGATAAACTCGATGTACATCTCTTTGTCCGCAGGCTTAGCCAGTAGAGAGCCCTTCATAGAGATTGTGGAAATACCCACCTCGCCGGCATCATGCTCGGTCTGACGATAGATAGCGAAGGTGTGCTTGCCCTCGGGCAGATTCTCTGCCAACTTGACCGTGATTTCACCACGCTGACTCATACGGAAATAGTCACGAGCTTTTTCTACGCCGTCTACCACGATGGTGAAATAGACGCCGCCCAGATTGCTGGCGTCGGAAATGCTCTTAGCGTTGAAGGTCGCAGATACGGTGCCGGAGCACTTTGCCTCGAATTCGATACCGGATACAGACCAATCCAGCATCAGCGTGCCGTTCACCAGCGTGGTGCGGCCTTGGGTCTTGATCTGCTCCATCACGTCTGCGATGGGGTAAGAAACGCTGTCCAGCAGATCCAGATCCGCAAAGACCGGCACATGGTCGGAAGCGCCAAGGATAGACGCATCCGAAACAGTGGCAAAATACAGAGATTTCACCTGATTGTTGATCATCACGTGGTCAATGGTGCCGTTCACCGCATTGGGGTTGGCGTCCTTCATGCCGTTGGTTTCCACATTGTTGTCGAACTCTTCAGCGCCACGGCCGCTGTTAAAGTCACCCACGGAAATGGTGGGCAGACCGTACTCTTCTCTCCATGCGACCAACTGCTCGGCAAACTCGGCCAACTGCAAGGGGCGATTTACACCGTCACCACTGACCGCACCCGCGTCGGGATGAGTAACGGTAACCATAAACTGATCGCCGGTAGCCTTCACCTCAAAGATAGCCATATTAATATAGCGCATACGCTGGTTACCCCAACGGGAGTGCTTATACTTGAACAATTCGTTCTCCACCAACTCGAGGGTGTCGGTGTTGTAAGCTAGCGCCGTGCACATATAGTCGGCCTTGCTGCTCTCGGGGTCTACGTTATTCACGAAATCGTAGTTGGGCAACATAGTGCGGATGCTCTGATACCAGTTGTAGCTGAACTCCTGGAAGCCGATCACATCCGGCGCGTAATACTTGATGCAGGCCGCGGCGTTTCCGTCACGGGTGCCCTCACCGCCGTTGAGCAGTCTGTTCAGCGGCTTGCCCCAGCTGATGCCGCCATTCTCCACGTCGTCGTCCATCAGCACGTTGTAGGACATAACACGGATATCCGTGCCGGAAGCTTTCTTCTTATTGCTATTACCCGCGTAACCGGAATCGTCGTAATCGTCTTCGTCGAATTCCACCAGAGATACCTCGTCAAAATAATATTTACCCGCATCTGCGCGGTAATTGCGCAGGCGAATGGTCACCGCGTTGCTACCGCCGCTGTTGAATTTCAGCACCGCCTTGATCCAGGTGTTCGAAGCTCCGGGATACTGACGGTTATTGTTGCGGTCGTAGAACGTGCCGTGCTTCCACTCGTACTCGGGAGTAGCACCATCCACATCAAAGAAATACGCAGGATTGGCGCTCTTGTCGGCATAGCAATAATACCACAGAGACACCACGTAATCCGTATTGGGCGAGACCGCCACTTTCTGCTCAGCGATCAACGTGCCGGAGGTGGCCACGTCGCTCTTTAACGCCGCATTGCCCTCGTGCACCTGCGCGCCGGAGGCACTCTTGGTCACCACTTCCACACCGGTGCCCAGCGTCCAACCCTCGGCACCGCTCTCAAAGCCGCCGTTAGCCAAGGCGCTGGCCTCATCGCCGCCGGTAGCCGGTGCAACGGAGATATCGTCCACCACAATGGTGGAGTTATCCACGTTAGCCATCACCATCAGACGCAGAGAGGTAGCAGAGCCGCTGTTGAAATCAAAGGAGAACTTCTGCCACTCATCGGTTACATCCATCTCGATCTCTTTGAGATTCGTGCCGCCGTTTTTGAGCAACAGGTTGTAAGAACCGGAATGGTTCTCCGCCTTCTTGGCCCAGGCGGTGATCACATAATCCGTGTGCGTGGTCACTGTAATATACTGATACAGAGAGTTCCACTTGGTAGAGGTCACCTCTACGCCGGTGGCACTGTCGTGACCCGCCACCTTCTTAGCGATCACGTCGGTGGCAGTCCAACCATCCAGATCACCGAATTCGAAGTCGCCATTGGTTACGTAGCCGTCGAAGGAGGGCTTCTCCTCGGTGATGCAGTAGAACTGCATAGAGTCCACAAAAATGTCCTCCGCCGTACCGGTGTTACCGCCGTTGAAGTTAATGTATATTTCCTTACAATCGACAGGAGCGGTGAACGTGTACTCCTTCAAGGTCCAGGAAGCATATTTGGTGTCCAGCCAATCGCTGAGCACTTTCTGCTGATTGGACATATTGGTAAGGGACATATTTACGCCTTGATCATTAACCTTAATCCAAAATGCAAAATAATACTCTTTACCCGCCTCAACGGAAACGGTCTGGTGCATCATACTACCCCAGCCACCGCCGCCTTTCAAATGGGCGCCATAGGAGCCTTCCTTGGCGGCCGCCGCTTCAGCAGCGGTGCCCTGATAAGTGGTCCAGCCAGTCATATCACCGGTCTCGAAATCGCCGTTCACCACCACGTTGTCACCGGTGGGAGTCGGCGCAGCCAAAGCAGCAAAGGGAACGACACTCAACAGCATCGCTACCACAGCCAATATGGCCAGCAGTTTACTTGCGCATTTCATCTGGGATCCTCCTTATGTTTGTTATTTGTTCAGAGACTTCCGCACCTCTGTAAGATACAAAGATTAATTTTCAAAAGGAACTACCTTGCCGGTCTCAGCAGACTCAAATACCGCCTCCATCAGTCGCATTACACGAGCAACCTGAGGCAGAGTGATAAGCAACTCCTCTTTACCTTCCAAGTGAGCCACAATGTTGCGATAGTAATCCCGCACATCCGGCCAGATATCCGGCAAAGGATAAGTCTTGATGGTGTCTTCACGGCGAGGCGCCATCGTCTTGGTCAGACCCGCTGCGGTAATGACCGGCACCACATCCTTCTCGTCCTTGCCGTGGGCGCAGACCAGTTCGCCTTCCTTGCCCCAATCGTCGATGCGCATAGTGCCGTCGCGACCCAGTACGATCCAGCGAGGCAGGGTGATGAAGTTGCTGGTGCCTACGTCGATGATCATATGAACGCCGTTGTCAAACAGCAGATCCGCCGTAAAGCCATCGTCCACCACCGTGTTGGTCACATTGGTGAGGGTGGCGTACACCGACACGATCTTGGCATCGGGCCAGATGAGCGCCGCCTGATCCAGCAAGTGGACACCCCAATCCAGCACCATGCCGCCGCCCTTTTCCTTCTCCTGACGCCAGTCGCCGGGAATGCCGTGGGCTCCCTGCACGCGGGACTCCAAACGGAAAACGGGGCCTAACTTGCCTTCATCCAATATTTGTTTAAGAATGTGATAATCGCGATCCCAACGGCGGTTCTGATGTACCGTCAGGAATCGACCGGTCTCCTCAGACACGCGAATCATCTCGTCCAAATCCGCCGTACACAGGGTCACCGGCTTTTCACTGATGACGTTCTTGCCCGCCCGCATCGCCTGAATAGCCAGCGGCTTATGGGCGTCGTTGGGAGTGGCGATGAGCACAAACTCTACCGTCTCATCCGCCAACAGATCCTCCAGATCCTTATACACGTGGACGTTACGAGACCGCGCATACTCGCGGCGCGTTTCCTTGATGTCCCAGATACCGGCTACTTCCAGTATTTCGCTCATAGTCTCCAGATTGTTCAAGTGCCACGTACCCATTCCTCCGAGACCGATAATTGCCATCCGATGTTTCATAATGCATTTCCTCCTTAACAGGACCTGCACGCCGTGGTTTATGCTCCGACGCATAGGGGTGTTTTTGATTTTTTACCCGCACTTTCGCACAGGCAATTTCATTATAAGGTATAATTTCGCAATTGTCCAGTACACAATTGCATAATTTTTATATAAATATTACGTTTATAAGGGCGTTTTTGGCAATTTTGCCTTTGCTTTATACAAAACCGTTTGAAAAGACTTCAATTCCGTGCTATAATAGAGATAGAGACAAAAAACAAGGAGGTGATACCGTGTCGTTGCAGGATTCCGTACGCACTCTTAAAGGAGTGGGCGATAAACGGGCCACACAATACGCCAAGCTGGGCATCCATACCCTATACGATCTGTTGCAGCACTATCCCCGTGACTACGAAGATTGGAGCCAACCCATAACGCTATCCCAAGCGCCGCGCGGTGTCCCTTGTTGCGTCCACGGTTGGGCAGAGAACACCCCCACCGAGCATCGCGTCGGCAAAGAAATGACTCTGTATAAGTTTCGGGTCACCGACGGCATAAGTCGAATGCAGGTGACTCTGTTTAACAATCGCTTTGCGGCAGAAAAAGTCCGACGAGACGAGGAATTGCTGCTGTACGGCGTGATCCGCGGCGACGGACATCAAGGGGAAATGCGCTCCCCTCGCATACTGCCTACGACAGAGGCGCAAATTTTATCCATCTATCCCCGTACCGAAGGGCTGAGCGACCCTATTCTGCGAGGTCACGTTGGTGCCGCCTTAGCGGTTGCTCAACGCGAGGGGCTACCCGAACTATTACCGGTAGAAACTGTGCAACGAGAGGGGTTGTGCGACCGCTTGCAGGCGTTGCGACAGATTCACTTTCCCAACACGATACAAGAAGTCGCCGAAGCGCGGCGGCGACTCATCTTTGAAGAATTATTCGTCCTGCAACTGGGACTGCTCCATCTCAAAAAGCGCAATCGCAACCAAACCGCAGCCCAATTGAGCACCGACCGCACCACTGCTTACACAGAGCGGCTGCCCTTCACGCTTACAGGAGCGCAAGCACGGGCTATCGCCGACTGTGTGGCGGATATGCGGTCCAATCGACCTATGTCCCGCTTAGTACAGGGCGATGTGGGCAGCGGCAAGACCGCCGTGGCCGCAGGTGTAGCCTACAACCTCATCGGCGACGGCTGGCAAGCGGCCATGATGGCTCCCACCGAGATCTTGGCGGAACAGCATGCGGAGACTCTGCAAAAACTACTGGGAGATTCCGTTCGGGTAGGTCTACTCACCGGTTCTCTGTCCGCCTCTCGCAAACGAGTGCTACACCAAGCCATTGCCGCCGGCGAGATCGATCTGGTGGTCGGTACCCACGCGCTCATCAGTGAGCAGGTGCGCTTTGCTCGACTGGGACTGGTCATCACCGACGAGCAGCACCGCTTCGGCGTGGCGCAGCGGGCCAAATTGACCGCCAAAGGACAAGATCCCCATTTGCTGGTCATGTCCGCTACCCCCATTCCTCGCACGCTGGCGCTGATTCTATACGGGGATCTGGACGTGTCGGTACTGGACGAGTTGCCGCCCGGCCGTCAGCCGGTAGAAACTTATGCCGTAGGCAGCGACAAACGGGATCGCGCTTACAGCTATGTGCGCAAGCATCTGGACGAGGGACGGCAGGGCTTTATCGTCTGCCCCTTGGTAGAAGAGAGCAAAGAACCCAACGAATTGCAATCCGCCACCGAAGTGTTCAAGGAATTACAGGAGGGTCCCTTCCGCGGGTACAAATTAGGGTTGCTCCACGGACGGATGAAAGGGGCGGAAAAGGAACAGATTATGACCGCCTTTGCCACCGGAGAAATCCAACTGTTGGTGTCCACCACCGTCATCGAGGTCGGCGTGGATGTGCCCAATGCGGTGATCATGGTGATCGAAAACGCCGAACGGTTCGGCCTGGCTCAGCTGCATCAGTTGCGGGGTCGGGTCGGGCGGGGGCAGCACCGCTCCACCTGTATCCTCATCTCGGACAGTAAGAGCGAGGACACCATCCGCCGCCTGGCAGTAATGAAGGCCACCAACGACGGTTTCAAGATTGCCGATGAGGATCTGAAATTGCGAGGGCCCGGCGATTTCTTCGGTAACCGCCAGCACGGTCTGCCCCAACTCAAAGCGGCAGACCTGCTTGGTGATATGCCCATGCTCCAACGGGCCCAGACCAGTGCCACGGCACTGCTGGAATCCGATCCTACACTGGAAAACTACCCCGCCTTGCAAAAAGAAGTGGCGCGGCTGTTTTCTCGCGTAGGAGAACAAGGGTTAAACTAAAAAGAGTGCGAGGCAGATGCCACGCACTCTTTTTATAACTGCAATTGTCTGTACTTGTAGAATGCGCCTTTTTTCTCCATCAACTGATCGTAGGTACCGAACTCCACACAACGGCCGCTCTCCATAACAGCAATCTTGTCCGCATCCTTGATGGTGGACAAGCGGTGAGCCACCACAAAGGTGGTACGACCCGCCGTTAAATAATCCAGCGCCTCCTGAATCTTTTTCTCGGATACGCTGTCCAATGCCGAGGTAGCCTCGTCCAAAATGATCACCTTGGGATCGCGGATGAGCGCGCGGGCGATGGAAATACGCTGGCGCTGACCACCCGACAGCTTGCCGCCGTGCTCACCTACCGAGGTATCCAGACCGTGAGGCAACTGGGCGATGGTGTCGGTCAGGCGAGCCGCCTCCAGAATCTCTGCCAATTTCTCCTCGCTTACGTCGGGCAAACCATAGGTGATGTTGTCCCGAATGGTGCCGGAGAATAGAATGGTGTTCTGGGGCACCACTGCAATGTGCTTACGATAGGTGCGCAGGTCGATCTCGCGAATATTATGCCCGTCCACGGTCACCAGACCGCTGTCGGGAAAATGATAACCGATGACCATATTGATGACGGTGGTCTTTCCTACGCCGGATTCACCCACCAGCGCCACGGTCTCGCCGGGCTTTACCTCCAATTGGAAGTTGTCCAGCACGGGATGCCCGTCCTCATAGGAGAATTGCACGTCGCGGAAGGTGTAAGCGCCCTCCACGTTGGCAAGAGGCTCCTTTTGGCTGTTGTCTTCCTCTTCCTCGGCAGACATCAGCTCGCCCACCGAGGTGACCGCCTCCACCCCTCGGGTGAGAGCGGGGATCATCGCCAGAATGGAGGTAACGCTGGCAACCAGCATAGTAAAATAATTCTGATAGAGGGTGATGTCGCCCACATCGGTGATCTGTCCTTGCAGGAACATACCCACTGTAAACACTAAGCAAAGAAGCTGGAAGCCCTGGAACACCACCCAGTTGGTGGCGCCGAACAGACTTTGGGTAATATCCAGCCGCAGACCACGGCTGGCAATGCCGTGAAGCAGCCGATTCATCTTGGCGGTCTCGGTGGTTTCCAACGCATGCGCACGGGACAGAGGCACCATCTCCACCATATCCATCACCTCGGCGGAGGTCTCCTCCACCGCGTGACGATAGTCACGGTTGAGACGCCGCAATTTTTTGCGGAACAGGAAACTGATGACGCCCGCCACAGGGGCGCACAACACAAAGAATATAAACACAAACAGGTTCTTGCTGAGCACCACCACTACCGCCACTACCAAGTTGATAATGATCTCCATACCGTTCATAAACAGGCTGCTGGACAAATTGGCGATTGCCTCCACGTCTCGCATCATCTTGGACTGGATGCGACCCGACTGCATCTCCCGATAATGGCCGATGGACAGGTGTTGGAGCTTACGTACAAGCGCGCCGCGCAGACCCGCCTCCACATTACGAGTGGCGATGGACTCCAACTTCACGTAGGCGTAATGAAAGGGGATGTTCAGCACTAACGATACGGTTAACACCACCACGTTGAGGAGGATCTGACGAGTCATATCCTCAGGGCGGGCCACCACTAAGTTGATCAGATTGGCGGTGATGATAGGAATCATCCACTGGGGACTCTTCTTGATAATGTAGAAGAGCGCCGCCAGCAACAGCCGATAGTACTGCCCTTTATAGAATTGCAGCATCGTACGAATGGGGTGCTTTTCGCTCCCTTTGTACCGCTCAATAAATTCGGTTTCCAGCTGGGACAGCTGCTCGTCGTTCATCAGCAGGCGACTGCCCTGTGCTTCGGATTTTTGATTCATACCAAGCCCTCCTTTTACATCCGGCGGGTTCGTTTCCGCAGGGCCGCCAGCAACACGGAAGCCGCCACGATTTTTATACCATCCATCACCAGAAAAGGCATCACACAGGCAAGCATAGCCGTAGGCAAAGACGCCCCCGTCTGCCCTATGTACCATCCCGTGCCCGCCGTGTACAGTACCACCGTACCGCACAACAGCCACAAGGGGGTCAGCCGCTCGCTACGCTCTGCCAGCAATCCGATCACCACCGCGCAGGGAATATATCCCCATAAAAAGCCACCGGTAAGCCCAAACAATTGCTGAGCGCCGCCGATAAAACCGGCAAACACGGGAACACCCACCGCGCCCAACAGCAGATACACACCCACAGCGGCGGCACCCCGCCAAGGGCCCAGAAGACACGCCGCCAAATACACCCCCACCGTGGCAAAAGTGAGGGGTACGAATCCCAAGGGGATCGCAAAGGGAGATAACACACACAAAACGGCCGCCGCCAAAGCGACGCCTACGTTTTTTTGCAGGTTCACAGGCGCACACTCACCTCTCCGGAACTCAGTTCCATCACACCGTCGGCAGTACGCACCACCAGATGGCCCTCGTCGGTCACCGCCTGTGCCACTGCTTCAAAGCAAGATTCGCCCCGCAGAACTGTCACTGTCTTGCCGATAACCAGACTGCGGCGACGGTATTCCATCATCCATTCTGCGGAGTCGGTAGCGGTATATAAGCGCTCCCACTCATTAAGAAAGGCCGCCGCCAGCGCTTCCCGCTCCACCTCCGCCCCTTCATCCGACAAAGTGGTGGCGATAGGCGTTAGCTCGGGAGACAACACGCCGTGCAGGTTGATGCCGATACCCAGCACCACGGCGGACAGGATGCCGTCAGGGGCGATAACCCCCTCGGCAAGAATCCCCCCCACCTTGCGCCCTCGGATAAACAGATCGTTCACCCACTTGACATCCACAGACAAGGCGCATAAGCTCTCGATGGCCCGCGCCGCCGCCACCGCCGCACAGCAGGTGACCCGTCCCGCATCAAATGGGGCTTGGGGGCGCAGAAGAGTGGACAAATACAGTCCGCCCTCGGGGGAACAGAAGCTTCGCCCTCTCCGCCCCCGACCATCCGTCTGTGTGCCGGCAATAATGGTGCATCCCTCGGCGGCACGGTGCAAAGCCATATCTTTCAGCTTCGCATTGGTAGAATTCATACACTCACCGAGAATCAAGCCCTGCACGTAGCGATCGCTATTCAGTTTTGACACGATCGCGTCACGGTTTAACATCCCCACACCGCCAACTCCCAGATTTTTCCTCATCTTAACACACGTACGCTCACTATGCAAGAAAAAATATTTGACAAAACCATTTCTTTGTGCTACTGTTAGTAAAAACAAAGACGGAGCCAAGTAACACAGTAAGGCGCCTTCAGCGAGTCGGGGACGGTGTAAGCCCGACGGTCAGCGGCTGTGCGAATAACCCTCCCGAGTTGCAAACTGAACACCCACACGGGTCAGTAGGGGCGTCGTCGCCGTGCGTTAAACGGATAAGCCTTGTCAGAGGCGGAGTGGTCTGCGAAAGGCAGACAAATTAGGTGGCACCGCGAACAACACTGTTCGTCCTAATGATAGGACAAACGGTGTTTTTTTATTTTTCTGTACAAACTATCCCAAAAGGAGTTGCTTTATTATGAAACACATCGACATTGTCAAGCTGTACAAGGATCCCGCCTATATCGGACAGTCGGTTACGGTCTGCGGTTGGGTGCGCACCAGCCGCGACAGCAAAAACGTGGCCTTTCTGGAAATGAACGACGGCACCAGCCTCAAACATTTGCAGATCGTGCTGGACAAAGAGGTCATCGCTGATGTGAGCCCCTTTATGCCCTTGGGCACCTCTTTGAAAGTGGAGGGCACCTTGGTGGTCAGCGAGCGCAACGGGGTGGAGGTCAACGCCACCGCCGTCACTGTGCTGGGTGTCTGTCCCGGTGAATACCCCTTGCAGAAGAAGCGCGGCACCTTAGAGTTTCTGCGCACCATCCCCCATGTGCGGGTGCGCACCAACACCTTCAATGCCATCTTCCGCGTTCGTAGCGTAATGGCCGCCGCCATCCACCGCTATTTTCAGGAGCGCAACTACGTCTACGTCAACACCCCCCTCATCACCGCCAGCGACTGCGAGGGTGCCGGCGAGATGTTCAAGGTGACCACCATCGGCTGGTCCGATCAATATAAAACCGCCGAGGACTACTACGCCGACGACTTCTTCGGCAAGCGGGCAGGTCTGTCCGTGTCGGGTCAGTTGGAAGGCGAGATGGCGGCCATGGCCTTTGGTAAGATTTACACCTTCGGCCCCTCCTTCCGCGCCGAAAACTCCAACACTCCCCGTCACGTGGCCGAGTTCTGGCACGTGGAGCCGGAAGTGGCCTTTGCGGAGCTGCCGGACATCATTGAGATCGCCACCGAGATGATTAAATACATCATCTCCGCCGTGATGGAGGAATGTCCGCAAGAGCTGGAGTTCTTTGACAAGTTCTTTGAGAAAGGCCTCATTGAGAAGCTCCGCGGTGTGGTGGACAGCGACTTTGTCATTCTGGATTACACCGACGCCATTGCCCTGCTGGAAAAGGCGGATGCAGATTTTAAATACCCCGTCTACTGGGGTTGTGACCTGCAGACCGAGCATGAGCGGTACATCACCGAGGTGGTGTATAAGAAACCGGTCTTCGTCACCAATTATCCCAAGGATATCAAGTCTTTCTATATGAAGCAGAACCCCGATGGCAAGACCGTGGCCGCCACCGACCTATTGGTTCCCGGTGTAGGCGAAATCATCGGCTGCTCCGAGCGCGAGGCGGATCTGGATAAGTTGCTGGCCGCCATGAACGAGCGAAATATGAATCTGGAGGATTACGCCGATTATCTGGATCTGCGTCGTTTCGGCTCGGTACCTCATTCCGGCTTTGGCCTGGGCTTTGAGCGCATCTTGATGTATGTCACCGGCGTGGCCAATATCCGCGACGCCCAGCTCTTCCCCCGTACCGTGGGCAGCATCCGCTAAGGAGAGATCGCATTATGTCTTGTCAATTTGTTCCCCACTACACGTCTAAACTGAATCTGCGTCAGACCCAACAGGCCATTAAGGTCATCAAGGACACCTTTCAGGTGCTGCTGGCACAGAATCTCCACTTAGAGCGCGTCACCGCCCCCGTGATTGTCAGCGGCGGCAGCGGTATCAACGACGATCTGTCCGGTGTAGAGCGCAAGGTGGATTTCACCGTCAAGGAAATGGGCGAAGCCCACGCGGAAGTGGTACAGTCTCTGGCCAAATGGAAGCGAGTCGCGCTGGGGCGCTACGGATTCAAGCCCGGCGAGGGCATCTATACGGATATGAACGCCCTGCGGCGGGATGACCGTATGGACAACACCCATTCGGTATTTGTGGACCAGTGGGACTGGGAGGCGGTCATCACCGCCGACCGCCGCACCACAGAATATCTGCAAAAGATCGTGCGCCGCATCGTCAAGGCTATCGTGGACACCAACAAACTGCTCCAACAGAAATATCCGCTGCTCACCACCGAAATCAACGAAGAGGTGACCTTCATCACCGCACAGGAGCTGGCGGATCGGTACCCCGATCTGGACGGCAAAGAACGGGAGGACGCTATCACCAAGGCGTGCGGCACCGTGTTTCTAATGAACATCGGTGACCCGCTGACGAGCGGCGAGCCCCACGACAGCCGCGCCCCCGACTACGACGACTGGACCCTCAACGGCGACCTGCTCTTGTGGGACGAAGTGTTGGGTCACGCTATGGAAATCAGCAGTATGGGCATCCGCGTGGACGGTGCCGCCCTGCGCCGTCAGTTGGCGGTGGCGGGCGCCGAAGATCGGATGCGGTTCCCCTATCATCAGGGAATCGCCGACGGCTCCCTGCCGCTGACCATCGGCGGCGGTATCGGACAGAGCCGTCTGTGTATGCTGATGCTGGAAAAAGCCCACATCGGCGAGGTGCAGGTATCCATCTGGCCCCCCGAGATGGTAGAAGAGTGCGCCACCCACGGCATTGTTCTTCTCTAAACAAACGAAGAAAGCCGCTACCCACACGGGTAGCGGCTTTCCTTTTGCGTTTATCTTATTTAATGATCTCGCCCATCATGCCGGGAGCGGCACAAGCGGCGTTGGACTCATCGGTGTCGATGTGCATGGCCAAAGCAAAGTTGTCGTGCACACGAACAACCACGTCACCGAAGATGGTCTCGCGACCCTCGGAGGGGATCTTGACGGACACGATCTGCTTGTCCACCAAACCGAACTCAGCGGCATCGGCGGTGGTCATATGAATGTGACGCTTGGCGGCGATAACGCCCTCAGCGATCTCCACCTCCCCGCAAGGGCCCACCAGCTTGCAGGCGCCACTGCCGGCGATGTCGCCGGACTCACGGATGGGGGCAGCCACGCCGATGCTGCGGGCATCGGTCAGAGACAGCTCCACCTGAGTAGAGGGACGCACGGGACCCAGAATAGACACACCGGGCAGGGTCTTCTTGGGGCCTACCACGTCTACACGCTCAGCGCAAGCATACTGACCGGGCTGGGACAAATCCTTCTTTTTAGTGAGCTGGTAGCCCTCACCGAACAGGATCTCCAGATGCTCCTGGGTGATATGCATATGACGGGCAGAGGTTTCCACTAATACTTTACACATAAGTTAACACTCCTTCTTGATGCGACTATGTGGCCGCTCTTTTGTTTCCTTTGCTATTCTATCGCAAAACGAGTCACAATGCAAGGGGGAAACGGAAAAATTATTCCACCGCCACAACGTCACGGAACAGCGCCCGCCGCTGAGGGCTGATGATTTTGTCCCGATGCAGACAGCCGAAATACCAACGGCGACAGGTGACCGTCTCCTCCAAGGTGCCCAAAAAAATGCTGACCCCGTCTGCCACCCGACCCCGTTCCAAGCGGGCGCGGGACTTGGGCGAGGGGGTATGGGTGAGCACGTAGTCCACCCGATTGTCCCTCTGCGCTAAATTTTGACGGGCCCGCTCCATCTCCTCAGGGGTGGGGGCCTCCGCCTCCCACCAACTCTCGCCCGCTATGCGGAATTCCTTGTCGTCGCTCTCGCCGCCGCCGAACACAAAGTAGGTGGCGCCTTCAATCGTGTAGATTTCGCCCCGCAACAGATGGTAGAGCCGCTCGTTCAGTTTGTGGGCAGGCGCGCCATTCCATTCTTCTGTGGGATAGGTGCCCAGCAAATCAAAGTTCTCGTGGCGTCCGTCCAAAAAGGCAATGGTGTATCGCCGCCGCGACAACCGTTTGAGCAGCTTCTGCTCCGCAGCACCGCCATCCCACACAAACCCAAAATCGCCGCACACCAGCAATGTATCTCCCTTTTTCAGACGGCGTAACGCCGGATCCGACAACCGTGTCAGATCGCCGTGCATGTCTCCGGTAATATAAACCATAGCAAATTCACCCTTTTCTGCCGAAAAACCTTGTACAAAGTCCCTCGGTTGTGCTATACTGTCTTTGTTGTGGGTTGTACCCCTTTCTATTATACTAAAAACGGTGGGGATTGTCTATGGTAAAAAAGAGAATAGCCGCCTTTCTGTTGGCGTTGGGTATCACAGCAGTTCTGTTAAGTACAGGGGCCGTGTCGGCGAGTGCCGCCGGCTATCGTCTGCCGGAGGATACCCCTGTGCACGCTTCCGCTGCCATTTTGGTAAGTTTGGGCGGCAATGCCGCCAACGACGTGGTGTTGTATGAAAAGGGGGCCGACGACGTACACGCTCCCGGTTCCATGATGCGGTATATGGTACTGGCCTACGCCTTGTATCAAACCGAAAAGAAAAATTTGGACATTGACACAGTCACCGGCACCTATACGAAGGAACTCTTTGACCGCTACGTGGCGGGCACCGGCGTACCCACCGCCAATATGGCCTATGATGAAACCTGGTCTTTGCGGGACCTGATGAGCGTGGCCTTTATGCAGAGCGCCAGCGATGCAGTGGCGGTACTGGCCACCGCCATCGACGGCAGTGTAACCTCTTATCTGGACGGTATGAACGCACTGGCGGAGGAATTGGGTTGCACGTACAGTCACTTTGCCAATCTGACCGGCGTGGACTCCCTGAGCCAGTATACCACGGCGCGGGACATGTACCGCATCGTGCGGTACTGCCAACAATTCTCGGTGTTCGAAGACTTGGCGGTGAAATATCAGGTAGAGGTCACCCCCGTATCCGGCGGCAAGAGCCGCACTATTGTGTCCAACAATAGTCTGTTGCAGCCGTCCAGCACCCACCGCTACTCTCCCATCGTCCACAGCCGCACCGGCTTGTCGGAACACGAAGGCCGCACCTGCGCTTCCGTGGCACGGGACAGCGGGTACGAGTATCTGGTCGTGGTGATGGGTTGCCCCGAACAGAATCAGGCCGGAGAGACCGGTCTGCATTATCGGGATACCAAAGCACTGTTTAAGTGGGGCTTCTCCCAGTTCGAGTACAAGACTGTGTTGGCCAAGAGCGAGATTCTCGCCAGTCTGCCGGTGGATCTGGCCTGGGACACCGACCACATCAACTTGGTCCCCGCCAAGGAGATCGCTACGGTGGTGGAAAGCAAGCTGGATCTGACCCAGATCATCCGCAACATCACCCTGAACGTGGATCGAGTAGAGGCGCCTATCGAAAAGGGCACTGTGCTGGGACAAGTAGAGCTGATCGTTAATGTGGATCAGGTCATCGGCACAGTGGATCTGGTAGCCAGCGACACGATCAGCCGCAGTAATCTCCTGTTCGTGTGGAGTCAAGTAGCCTCTTTCTTTACCTCCATATGGTTCTGGCTGGGCGTGGGCTTGCTGTTATTGCTGATTATCGGCTACGGCATCCTCAACGTGGTACACAACCGCCGTCGCCGCCGTCAACGGCTGCAACGGGTCAAACGGCAATAAGGAGCGTTTACTATGCAACAACCGACCGCACCTCGTCTCACCGACGTGGGGTATATCCGAAACCTCCTGGAACGGCACGGCTTTCACTTTTCTAAAAAATTAGGGCAGAACTTCCTTATCAACCCTTCGGTGTGCCCCCGTATGGCGGAGGCCTGCGGCATCGGTGCCGAGGGCGGCGTGCTGGAGATTGGCCCCGGCATCGGCGTGCTCACCCGCGAACTGGCTTGTCAAGCGGGACAAGTGGTGGCCATTGAACTGGACGACCGCCTGCCCCCCGTATTGGCAGAAACACTGGCCGGCGTAGACAACGTGTCCTTCGTGTGGGGCGACTGTATGAAACTGGACCTGCACGCCTTATTGCGGGAGAAATTTGGCAATCGTCCCGTGGCGGTATGTGCCAATTTACCCTATTACATCACTTCCCCCATCATTATGATGCTGCTGGAAAGCCGTCTACCTGTGGAGAATATTACCGTTATGGTGCAGAAGGAGGCCGCCCAGCGGCTGTGCGCCGCCCCCGGCACCCGTGAAGCGGGGGCTGTCACGCTGGCGGTACAGTACTACGCAGAAGCTGTGACCCTCTTCGGTGTGTCCCGCGGCAGTTTTCTGCCTGCGCCCAACGTAGATAGCGCAGTCATTCGCCTGACCATCCGCAAGGAGCCCCCTTGCTCCGTAAAGGACGAAAAATTGATGTTCCGTCTCATCCGCGCAGGATTCAATCAGCGGCGCAAAACCCTGCTCAATTCCCTCACCGGCGCAGGATTTACCAAGGAGGCGCTCAGCGCAGCCTTCGAGGCCGCCGCCATTCCTCCCACCGCACGGGCGGAGCAGTTGACCCTGCCCGAATGGGCCGCCATCGCCGACGCGATGACAGAATAAATAGAGGAACCCCGTTGCCGACAAGGCAACGGGGGTCTTTTTTTATGGGATGGGACTTTCCAACATTTGCACAAACTCGTCTTCGGTGATATTCCAGCCTTCGATATAATATTCTATGTCTCCTTTTGGAATCAGGACGGACCAACACCAACAGTCGGCGGAATCTTTAAAATAGGCCGCCTGCACCGTGGTGCCGCCCACCGTGATGGGATCATCAAAGCGACTCATATCCCCCAATTTATAGCGGGGATAGGGGGCGGTGGCGATGTCCAGGAGCAGCTCCCGCCGTCCATCAATAAAATCGCACCAGCGAAGCTGGTTACAGTCGTAGACCACCTCCGCATCCCGCACCATATCGGAACCAAGCAGACGCTTCCAAGTGGTTTCATTCACCGCAATCAGCGAGTCGTTCCGCCGATAAATACCCAAGGGAAGACTGGGGTCCAACCGTAATTCCAACCCCTCAGGCAACCAAGTCGGCGCCGCCTTCTGTCCGTAATACGCCTCCAGCTCCTCCACCGTCATCTCTTGGAAAGATGCCACCTCGTGGAAACTGCCCATTACTGAGGGAGTTCCGACTCCCGTAGTGGGGCGGGTGGGGCTCGCTGTGGTAGAACCCATCGTAGACACCGTCGTGGTGGTCGTGGTAGTGGGGCTGGCGGTGTTCGCCGTGGTGGACAACGGCTGTTCGTCTGCAGTGGACACAATCGTGGATGCCGCCGTAGAAGATGGATGCTCCTCCGTCGGGGATACGGTAGTGGACGGCTTTTCCGTCGTGGATGTGATGGGTTTCGTGGTGGTTTGGGTGGTCGTATTTGTTCTCTCCGTGCTCTGCACAACGGTCGTCTCAGTAGTCGACTCTTTGATCGTTGTTTTACTTGTGGTGGACTGAGCTGTGGTAGTGTCCTCGGTTGCCTCCGTCGTGCTTGATACAACGTTGTTTTCCGTAGTGCTCGCATCGGTCAGCTTTGTGGTGTCCGTGCTTACCGATACATTCGGCGTATATGGAGGGGCCGGTGGCTTATTCCCTTCAGCGAATAATGCCACGCCCAACAGAGCGATGCAAGCTGCTGCCGACACCGCCACAGGCACCCAACGCACCACGCGAATGGATACCGCGGGCTGTTCCGCCTCAGCGCGACACGCCGCCAAAATGATTTCGTTCAGATTTGTAGGGGTGGAAATGCGACTCAGCGCATCCGTTAATGCTTGTTTCATTCATCTTCCTCCTTTATGATGTCACGGAGCAACTGCCTACCTTTTTGCAGTCGCATCTTCACCGTCGACGGAGTCAAATGAAGACGGGTGGCGATTTCTCGCACCTTATAACCCTCCACATAATGGAGCAACAGAACCATCCGCACCTTATCCGGCAAGATCATAAGTCGATCCAACAAAGGGGTTCCCTCGTCTGTGTCGGGGGTAAGTAACGCCTCCTCCAAAGGGAGCGGTGCATGAGCTCGCTGCTGGCGCAGATGATTGCGACACAGATTCATTGCCACGGTCAACAACCAAGCCTTTTCGTGTTCAGCATCGGTTAGTTGAGGAGCGGCGCGCATATACCGTAAAAAGGTCTCTTGCACCAAATCCCTTGCGTCTTCTTCATTGTGTACCATCGCATAACAGTGGCGATATAGTCGCCCGCTATGGCTTTTTACTAATCGCTCCGTCGTTTCCATTGACGGTGTTTTCTCTTTCATCGGCTCCCCTCCTCTCTATCCTTTACACACACAAACAGGACGTTTGGTCAATTTTGGGTGAAAAATAATGAAGCCCGCTGCCGACGGCAACGGGCTTGGCTTATTTCTTTCCGAATCTTTGCTCTATCAACACTTCGCGGGCTCGATTCACCAAATCTACTTGCTTTTCTTCCTTTAATTGACGGAAAGTTTGAATCAGCATCTTCTCTTGCAAGGTTAAATGGATAGGCGTATTTTGATCGTTCTCCAAAACAAGCTCTGCAGGGCAGTCCGCCTCTCGCCCTAACAAATAATCCACCGTCACACCGAACAACTCTGCCAAACACACCAGCCCCTGCTGATCGGGGGTCACAACACCGGTTTCGTACTTAGTATAGGTGGTGCGATGGATGCGCAATCGGTCCGCCACTGCTTGCTGGGTCATTTTGTGGTATTTGCGCAACATTTTCAGGCGAGAGCCGAATAATAAGGGCATCGGAATCGGTTGTTTATCTTGCATCGCATCACACCTCCTTCCTTGTTTTAGACATGTTCATCATAACACGGGCGCTCGTAATCCACAACAAAATCGGCTTTAAAATATGTGAAGTTTATGCACACCTTGCCTTCTTTTGAACCTTTACAAAAACCCCTTGTTTTTGCTGTAAACATTTGGTATACTACTATATATACGGAAGGAGGTTCCCTATGGAGCGCAAACAAGCCCTCAAAAAATGGCTGTGGTATTTTAGCATTCCCGCCGCTGCCATTATTCTATTCAAACTTTACGATAATTTTGGTGAGGCTTTGGGACTCATCGGTAAATTGTTCAGCATTCTCGCTCCCTTCGTGGGCGGCTTTATCCTTGCCTTTTTCCTTTACGGACCCAGCACTTGGCTGGAAAAGCAATTCCTGAAAGGAAAGGGTAACCGATGGAAAAAAGCGGCTCGTCCACTGGCTCTTACCATTGTCTACCTGCTGTTGTTCGGTCTTCTGACCTTACTGGTATATCTGGTGATTCCGGTGCTTACCAAGAGCCTCACAGATTTGATCGCCGCAATGCCGGGCTATCTCACCTCGGCTATGGAAAAGGTAAACGAATACGCCCAATCCGACGGACTTATTGCTCAATTAGGGCTAACGGATAAGCTCAACGAAGTATATCAGACAATGCTCGATACGGTCACCCGCCTACTTACCACCGAGAACATCCTTGCCACCATTAAGAGAGTCGGTAACGTGTTCTCTTCGCTGGTGGATGTGGTCATCGCAGTCGTGGTATCTATGTATATGTTGGGCGGGCGCGAGAGCCTTTACAAAGCGATGCTCAACTTTATCGGGCTCTTTATAAAACGGCGCCCCTTGGCCTCTCTGCGACAGTACAGTCGCCGTATCGCTCACATTTTCTACAATTATTTCTATGGTGCTTTTTTGGATGCGGTTATTGTTGGCATTGTGGTTTCCATCGGCCTTTTGATTTTCCGTGTACCCTATGCCGTGCTGTTAGGTATGGCACTTGGCTTGATGAACATGATCCCCTATTTCGGCGCTATTGTTGGTTGTATCGGGATTGCACTGGTCACCTTGCTGACCAGCAATTTCTATACGGCTCTGGGCGTGGTAATCTATATTATCGTTGTGCAGCAAATAGATGCCAACGTTATTCAGCCTCGTATTGTGGGCGATTCTGTAGGTTTGCGTCCCATCTACGTGTTGCTCAGCATTACCTTATTCGGCGGCTTGTTCGGTTTTTGGGGCATCTTCTTGGCTCCCCCGCTAATGGCAGTGGTACAGATGTTTGTCCGCGATGCAACCGCACGCCGTAATAAAAAGGCGAAATTTATCGGCGAATTAGATCGGTCGGATTCGGATGTTGAAATCGAATAAGAAAAGGTCGGACACGTTAAGTGTCCGACCTTTTTCTTGTTCAGGAATCAGTACCATTCCATCAACAGAAACACTCCTTACGTTGGCCGGAAGCATGCTGCGGTAAGATAAACAACCTACGAAGACAAACAAAAACACCCCAGACCAAAGTCTGGGGTGTTTCGTTTATGTTGGCACCTACCTATCTTACCGGTGCCGCTCGATGCGGCACCAACGAAGTACAGACCGCTAACGATATGTGCCGCATCTTGAGAACGCGACTGTCGTCGCGTTCTCCCTCAACTCAGCTCCGTAATTTAGTTGGTTGTTTGCAGGAACCGGTAAGACGGACAGATACAAATAGAAAAACAGACCACACGAAAAACCGTGTGGTCTGTTTTTATGTTGGCACCTACCTATCTTACCAGGCCGCTTCCAGCCAAGTATTGTCGGCACGAGTGAGCTTAACTGCCGTGTTCGGGATGGGAACGGGTGTACCCTCACCGTCATCAGCACCAACTATTGAGGCAGAACCCTCAGAACTGAATAAAGAGACTGAAACAGAAGTGAGAAGAACCAAGTTGTGGGTGGCGGGCATCACACCGCGCCCCACCAAAAAACATTCGATTTCATCGTCGAATTTGTAGGTCAAGCCCTCGATCTATTAGTACTGCCAAGCTAAAAGTGTCGCCACTCTTACACACGCAGCCTATCAACCATGTAGTCTTCATGGGATCTTACCTGATTACTCAGTGGGATATCTTATCTTAGGGTCGGCTTCACGCTTAGATGCTTTCAGCGTTTATCCGCTCCGCACATAGCTGCCCAGCCGTGCCACTGGCGTGACAACTGGTGCACCAGAGGTGCGTCCATCCCGGTCCTCTCGTACTAAGGACAGAGCCCTTCAAATATCCTGCGCCC
>JAZNJO010000023.1:0-6023 GCA_045578085.1 Acutalibacteraceae bacterium
ATCAGCGAAGAGCTGGCTGCGCCCTTTGAGTGTTGGGAAAAAGTAGGTTACTAATTATAGAAAAAGAACCTGTGGTGTTATGCCACAGGTTCTTTTTTAAGGTTTCTGCTGGACTTCCAAAAATGGTCCATCTTCCGCCAACTCTCCCCTCGGCGTATCACATACGCCTTCGGTCGAGTTAACGAAACCTGAACTCATTTTTGAAAGTCAATCCGAGCAGAAAGAAGAGAGAAAATTCGTCGGGATCATTTGGACAAAATCTGCATCCTTTTTGGGTCGTCGATGGTCTGCAATCCTTTTTTAAAGTCGATCCAAGTAAAAAAGCAGCCTTTCATTGAAAGGCTGCTTTTTGTTAAACGTCGATGACCATGCCGTCGTGGGCAAGGAGGGTGGGAAATTCCGAAACCAAGCGGAAATCGTAGGCAGACGCCATGTTTTTCTTGGAAATGTGGTTGATGACCAGCTTTTTGGGGGGCTTTTCGGCAAAGATGATGCCGTATTTTTCGGCCTTGAAGTGACCCAACTCGCAGACGGCAAGATCCAGTTGTTCGTCCAGAATTTCGTAATGAAATTCCTCGTCCGGCTGGCGGTTGAAGTCGCCGGAGAAGAAAACACGCTTACCTTCGGCTTCCAGGAGATAGGAATAGCAATTCAAATTCTGGGAGTGCTTGGTAGGCAGGGCGGTGACCTTTAAGGTGCCGTCGTTGAAGAACTCGCCCTCCTGTACCTCTTTGAATTTGAGGGGACGGAAGGTGGATTCGGGGGTTGCGCCGTTGCACAGACGCCAGGATTTCAAGGCGTTGATGATGGGATCAATGGGGCCGGGCAGAAAAATGTCGGGATCTGCATCCTTGCCGTAGGGGCTGTGTAACCGCAGATAGAAGGACGGCAGGCCGTCGGTATGGTCACGGTGCATATGGGTAACGAACAGAGCGTCGATCTCCGCGATGTTGATATCGCGGTTGGCCAACTGCTCGATGAGGATGGTGCCGATATCGATGACGTACTTCTTCTCCCCGATCTCGATCAGAGTACAGGAGCATTTCATGTTCGGCCCGGGAGAGCCGGAGCTGCTGCCAAAGAACGTAATGCGCATAATTCTTATTCTCCTTGCTGTTATTTGCTGTTATTGTATCACCTTTTTTGGTTTGGTGCAAGGCTTTAAAGGGAAATTACCGTTAATCCCCGTTTTTGAGCCATCGCCTTGTACTTCCCTGCTCCCTTGATGGGATGTTCAGCATGGGTGATGGCAAACGTGCTTTGGCGGATCATCCATTCGTTGCGCTTGGCGATGGCGTAGCTGGGGTGCGCCTTTTCCTGCCCCTCCGGAAAAAGGGTCGGGTGGTTGGGCGGTGCTTCTTTTCTTTTGCCGTCCGGGAAATAAGCTAATACGACGGCATAGCGGATGGGATATTGCGACGATAATTCCTTTAGAACGTTTGCTGCCATAAGATCAAATTTTCCCTGCGCCCCTACGTAAAAATTGAAAACCTCCTCTTTTTCGATTAGCTCGATGATGGCTTGCCGCAGTGCAGGCTTTAAAGAATCCGCCGCAATGCGATGGCCGAAAAACGTGCAGGTTTTCATATAATCACCTCAAATGAGTTAATACCAACAGTATATAAGATTGTATTTATAAAGTCAACTCTATTGAGGTAACATTCTTAACTCAAAATGGGTAAAATTATTGTACTATATTGAGTGAGGTGTGTGAATGGTTATCGGCGAGGCGGTACGGCTGAGAATTTTAGAGCTGTGCATGGAAAAAGGAATAACGGTGAATAAGCTGGCTACTATCAGTGGGATCACCCAATCGACGCTTAATAACATCGTGGGTGGCAGAAATAACAGTACGACGGTATCCACCATCCAAAAGATATGCGACGGCTTGGGAATTACGATCGATGATTTTTTTCATACGCCAATGTTTCGCGAAATTGAACAAGAGATAAAATAATCCGCTTCCGTAAGGAGTAGGGTTCCTAAGGACAGCAAAAAACTGTGCAGATGATTTCTGCACAGTTTTTCTTTTGTCTCACACCGTAACAAGCAGGACATTTCGGCGCCCAAATGTCACTTGTTAGGAGAACCTAAAACCCTTTTAACCTATCTCAAAGAAGTGATATTGTGAGACAGGTCTCACAGTTATATTTGACCTTGCGGTCAAGTGATATTAAAACCTTGCGGTTTTAGTGATATTTTATTCGCCCATAAACTGCCGAAGGCAATATCACTCGGCTTTTAGCCGAATAGCACTGCGAAGCAATACAACTCGCCTTTGGCGAATAAAACTGGCCAAGTGTCCTTACGAACACTTGGCCAATGCTGTCGGGATTCTTGGATTCAGGTGCTATATTACATCTTTTTCTCAGAATATATCCTTGTAGTCTACGACCAAGCGTATATCATCGAAATAGAAAGGCTTATTCGTCGACTGATTGGAAGATAAAGAAGCGTAGAAATACACGCCCGTTACGGCCGTATTCTCAGTCATTACCGTAGAGCCGCTAATGAAATACTCCACAGGGAACGCGAAATAACCCTTCTTGCCCTTCATAGCCTGAGAACCACTGTCGCCGGTGCCGAAGCAGCCGTCCGTGCCGTGAGACAAGGTCTGCCATGTGGTAGCACCATCAGGCAGATAATAAAAGGGACTCTTATAATCCGCATCATCGGTTCTGAAATACGCCTGTTCATTCAGACCGAAACAAGCTTTACGGAACTCCACGTTGGTAAAATCCGCCCAAACAAGCAAGTACTTATTATTGCCCAGCTTACCCTTGTTACCAATTTCCATAATAAACTCGAAGTTGGAGGTGCTGTCGCGCAGGATCTCGATGGCATCACTGCCATCCACACCTTTACCGTCCACCAAAGTTAAGGTGGCGGAGCCGCTCATAGAGCCGCCGTTCCAATCCTGCAATATGGCACCTTCTACCTGTTCCTTGGTGTAAGACAAAGCTACATTATCCGCCAGAGTATCAAAGGTGTCGGGATCAATGCGTTCCAAGATATAAGTCACATAGGTAGGAATGTTATCCAACGTGTCTACATTCAGGTCAAACACACGGGCACCCTGCATACGATGGTCGTGATAGATCATATCGCTCACGTTAGGGGAATTGCACAACTTAATACCCTTGTAATTGAACATATAGTCGTTGATGTGGTCGTGACCGGTGACCACTGCCTTGATGTCACCACGATCCAACATCGTCTCAAACATATTGGTTACGTCACTGTTAGAAGAGCAAATGTCCTCGTTGCGCTCACCATTCCACTCGGAAACCAGTTCCTTGTTGTCGCGGTTGTTGTAGGCGATACGATTCTCGTACATCGGAATATGGAACGCCATCATACCGGGGATGATCTGCCCGCCGTTATACTCCTGCAACAGCTGAGAAGTCTGACGGTACCACACAACCTGATTGGTCTTGATATAATCGTAACCACCACCGGAAGCGTAGTCGCCGGAATCCAGACAATAAATCACCGAACCGATGGTGCCGTCCGGCTTATATACAGCGTGAACGTAGTTACCCACACCATAAAGATTCTCGGGACCGGACTTAGAGATGCAATACTCGTAAGACTCGTACACCGCTTGCTGTCTTTCCTTAGACATTCCATACTCTTCGTCGTGGTTGCCGTACACGTGGCACCAAGGAATCTTCTTCTCCTCCACATAGCCGACGATTGCGTCGATATTCGCACGAGCTTCCGCCTCGCTGTAAGAGTTGATGGTATTGTCCCCGGTGTAAATAACCAAATTGGGCTCCACGCGGTCTACCAACAGTTTAATGCGGTCCTTGACCTCCTGCACATCGGTGGCATTGCCCTTAGCGTTCATATGGCAGTCGGCAATGATCAACACGCGGAAAGAGCCGTCCGCATTATAGGTCAGCTTATGCTTGGTAGCCAGCAACTCCTCTACCTGTGCTTTCAACTCGGGATCCACCCCGGGGGCCGCAACAGGATAGGTAACGTCCGCCTTGAGGGTGTATTCCTGCTGCGCAACGGTAATCACCTTATTCACGGTCACCGTAACCCTTTCCGCCGATTCGGCGTACACGGGAATCGCAGGAGCCATACACAGAATCATAGCCACACAAAGAATCAGGCTGAGCAACTTCGCCACATTCTTGCGCAGCATCAGCAGCGTACCGGCACCGGAAACCAGCAGCAGGATCAGCCACAGAGCCAGCAGGAAATGGTCGCCAGTTTCGGGAGAGGTGCTCTCATTCGGCTTGGTAGGTGTCGACGGCTTGGTCTGGGTGGTAGGTACCGTAGGAGCCGTGGACACCGCCGCAGTCGTCGTGGTGATTTCCGCAGTAACGGCAGACTCCGTAGTGCCGATTGTCTCCGTAGTGGCAGTAGCCATTGTTGTCGTCGTAGCCTCTCCCGTGGGAGACGCCACCGTCGTGGTGGTCTTCGTAGGGGCGGTAGTTGTCGTAGTGGTGGTGGTAGTGGTGGTGGTAGTCGTAGTAGTGGGAGTGTCCGCCAGGACGGCTACTTCTCCCTCTTGTCCGGCGGCAACAGAGATGTTATCCTGCACCAAATTGCCGGCCTGCACATTCAGGCCGTCCGGAACATCCAACTTGACCGAAATGCCGTCTATGTCGAAATCGTTGGTGTTGTTAATAACCACCTTGACTCGAATTTCTTCACCCGCATCGTAAGCATCCTTGTCGGTCAGCAGAGAAATAACCAGACCGTCCTTCGTCTCCATACCGGCCGCACTGCCGTTAAAAACGACAGGGGTCAGCAGTAGACATACGATAGAAGACAGTACGATAAGTGCTTTACACACACGCTTCACATACAACAACCTCCTATTGTATTGTACTAGAATATTTTCAATATATCATACACAATAAACAAATACAATACCGCTAAGTTGAAAAATATAGTCAAAAAGTCAATTTCTTCGCAAAGTAATTGGTTTTACGTTCGTGTAAAAAAGAAAAAGCACCCCGTCGGGTGCTTTTCTTATTTCTTTCGACTATCCAGAAAATCTTGTAGAATGATGGTGGCGGCTACGGTATCCACCACCTGCTTGCGCTTTTTGCCCCGCACGTCGGTTTGATTCAAGTAACCAATGGCGGACACGGTGGTCATACGCTCGTCCCACAACTGGGTGGGCAGACCGGTCATCTCGCCCAGGGCGGCGGCAAATCCCTCGGCACGGCGAGCGGCCTCTCCACGGCTGCCGTCCATATTGCGAGGATGACCCACCACGATCATCTCGGCGCGTTGTTCCTTAGCGATATCCGCTATTTTCGGCAGCAGCCGCTCATCCACGTATTCGGTAATAGTACCCACGGGGGATGCCAGCCGCTCGCCGACATCGCTGATGGCGAGACCGGTACGCGCTTTGCCCAGGTCCACAGCCAGTATTTTCATTGGATGACCTCCTCCCACCCCTATTCTTTTATCTCAGTTTACCACAAACAGACAAGAAATGCAATCACCCTTTATTTGCAATTCACTGAAACAATCCGTGTCAGTTTTGTTGTAAAAACAGGGGCAAGTTCCTGAAAATGTAAAAAAATATGAAATTTTGTAAATAATTTCTTGCAAAGCCATATTTTTCTGCTATAATAATACCATCGTCGGGCAGCACCCGACCCATTCAGTCAAAAGGAGTGTTTTTTATGTCTTATGTTGATCGCGTATTGGACGATCTGAAGGCCCGCTATAAGGATCAGCCGGAGTTCCTACAGACCGCCGAGGAGGTGCTGGACAGCCTGCGCCCCATCATCGACCAGAACCCCAAGTACGAGGCCGCCAGCCTGCTGGAGCGCCTGGTGGAGCCGGAGCGTGTCATCATCTTCCGCGTGCCGTGGATCGATGACGCCGGCAAAATCCAGGTCAACCGTGGCTATCGCGTACAGTTTAACAGCGCCATCGGCCCCTACAAGGGCGGCCTGCGCTTCCACCCCTCTGTGAACCTGAGCATCATCAAGTTCCTGGGCTTTGAGCAGACCTTTAAGAACTCCCTGACCAGCCTGCCCATGGGCGGC
>JAZNJO010000024.1:0-5470 GCA_045578085.1 Acutalibacteraceae bacterium
GCTTCTTTTGCTTGCTCTAAATCGTAAGTGATTTCGGAAGGAATAGTGGGCTCGCCAATCGACTGACAAAGTTCTTTAAACATTTCTCTGTCTTCCGCTCTTTCAATACTTTCGCTACTCGTTCCCAAAAGTTCTACTCTACACTCTTTGAGTATGCCTTTCTTTTCAAGTTGCATTGCAAGGTTAAGCCCAGTCTGTCCGCCAATACCGGGAACAATTGCGTCGGGACGTTCGTGACGAAGAATTTTTGCTACGTATTCTAAAGTAAGGGGCTCCATGTATACCTTGTCCGCAATAGTAGTGTCGGTCATAATGGTGGCCGGGTTGGAGTTACACAGCACGACCTCGTAACCCTCCTCGCGGAGCGCCAGACAAGCCTGGGTGCCTGCATAGTCAAACTCGGCGGCCTGACCAATGACAATGGGGCCGGAGCCAATGATGAGAATCTTTTTAATGTCGGTACGCTTTGCCATATTCGTTCTCCTCCTGTTGGTTGAGTTTATATACTGTCTTGCCATCGGCTACGGTCAACACGCAACGACCGCTGAGGGTATCCCCCGCATACGGGGTGGCTCTGCCGAGGGTCAGGAATTCGTTGGGGTCTACTGGATAGGTTTCGTCCAGCCGCCACACGGTGAAGCTGTTGCCCGCCTCAATGCCGAACCGCTTGCGCGGCGTTTCGGTAAGAGCGCGGATGATAGTCTCCAACGGCACAAGGCCGGTTTTTACCAAGTAGGTGTACAGCGCGGGGAAGGCCGTTTCCAACCCCACCACACCAAAGGCGCTGTGTTCCAGTCCTTTGGCTTTCTCCTCTGCCGAGTGGGGAGCGTGGTCGGTGGCGATGCAGTCGATGGTGCCGTCCAGCAACCCTTCCACCAACGCCTCCCGATCTGCCGCACTCCGCAAGGGAGGATTCATCTTGAATCGACCATCCTCTTGCAGATAGCGATCGTCCATCGTCAGATAATGGGGAGCAGTCTCGCAAGTCACGTCCACGCCTCGTTTCTTGGCTTCACGGATAAGCGCCACCGACTCCTTGCAGGAGATGTGGCACACGTGATAGCTGCAACCCGTCTCCTCTGCCAGTCGCAGATCGCGGGCGATGGGACCCCACTCGCTCTCGGAACAGATACCCCGATGGCCGTGGGCCGCCGCATAAGCGCCAGCGTGAATGTAGCCGCCCCGCAGCAGACTGTTGTCTTCACAATGAGCCACAATCAGCTTGCCTAGCCTTTTGGCTTCTTCCATAGCTTGGCGCATCAGACTTTCGCTCTGCACGCCTCGCCCATCATCCGAGAAGGCCATGCAGTCGGGGGCCATCCCCGCCAGATCTGCCAGCCGTTCTCCCAACTGCCCCACTGTGATAGAGCCATAAGGATGAATCCTAACTCCATCGGGAGGAATGAGCGCCAGCTGCTCCCGCAGATGCAATGCGTTGTCCGGCACAGGTCGCAGATTCGGCATGGTGCACACGTCCGTGTAACCACCCCGAGCCGCCGCGCGGGAACCCGTCACCATGGTCTCTTTATAAGAAAATCCCGGCTCGCGAAAATGCACGTGCACATCGCAAAAGCCGGGAAAAACAGCATAAGACGCCGGTGCGGGACACAAGGTCACCAAACCGGTGGCATAAGAAAGGACAGAGGTATCCACCAACACGCCGCGGACATTAATTTCCATCTCTCGAACGGCCATTGCAGATCCTCCTCTCCCACATTAACTCTTTTCTAAATATTATAACATAGTACGAGTGTTGTTGTCAACGAAAAAGGGGCGTTTCAAAACGCAAAAATTCCCCCTATTTTCGGCGGGTTTATCGTGCAAAATGTAGAGAAAAACCGCCATAAACGTCCGTAGCCGCTTCCCCTGCAACGAAGAAGCGGCTGTCCGGTGTTTTTATTCTTTTATCCACGTGGCAGGAAGCAGAGTCAACACCAGAGGATAAATCTCTAAACGACCTAGCAACATAGTCACGGAAAGAAGCACTTTGGCCCCGTCGGAATAGGCGCCAAAGCCGCCCATGGGACCCACATCACCCAAGCCGGGGCCTACGTTGTTCAGACAGGTGATGGTGGCGGTCAGATTGGTTTCCAGAGAAAAAGGCTCAAAGGAAAGCAGGAAGAACACAACGCCAATCAGCGCCATATACAAGATGAAATAGGCGGCGGTAGAATGCACAGTCTCCTCCTCTACTCGCTTACCCTCCAAACGCACCACACCCACCGAACGAGGGTGCACCAAACGTTTAAGTTCCCGTGCCACCGTCTTGCCCAGCAGCATCACACGGGAGATCTTGAGTCCACCGGCGGTGGAACCCGCACAGCCTCCCACAAATAAGAGTAGGAAGATCACGCCACGGGACAAGCCGGGCCACAAATTAAAGTCGACCGTTGCAAAGCCGGTGGTGGTCACTAGAGAGGAAACCTGGAACGCCGCGTGGCGTACCGTCTCTCCGAAACTCTCATACAGAGACAGAGTGTCCGCGGTGATGATGCCGGTAGCTACCACAAACACGCCAAGATACACCCACAGCTCCCGATTGGTCACCGCGGGACGCACACTGCGGATGAGCAATAAATAAAACAAGTTGAAGTTTATGCCAAATAGCAGCATAAACGACGTGATGATCCACTGGATCACCGGCGAATAACCGCCTACGCCGTCGGGTTGCATACCAAATCCGCCGGTTCCCGCCGTGCCAAAAGCGTGAATAAAGCTGTCGAACAGCGGCATCCCCGCAACCCACAAAACGAGGATCTCTACTATTGTCAAACACAAATAAATGAGGTACAAAATCTTTGCCGTTTCTTTTAGGCGGGGGACCAGTTTGCCCACGATGGGGCCGGGCACTTCGGCCCGCATCACGTGAATGGTGCGCCCCGTGCCGGTGGGAATGAGCGCCATCATCAGCACCAACACACCCATACCGCCAATCCAATGGGTGAAACTGCGCCAAAACAGGATGCCGTGACTGAACGCGGTCACGTCCGCCGCCACCGAAGCACCGGTGGTGGTAAAGCCGCTGACCGTCTCAAAAAAGGCATCCACATACGAGGGTATTTCGCCACTGAGAACAAAGGGAAGCGCCCCCACTGCGGATAGTAAAAGCCACGAGAGGGACACGATCACAAAGCCTTCTTTGGCATAAATAGTCTTATCCCTGGCGCGGATGAGCAGGGCTAATGTGCAACCTAACGCCAACGCTACACCCACCGCAACAAGCAACGCCCACGCACTGCTCTCGCCATAGATGAGGGACACCGCCACAGGCAACAGCAACAGCGTCGCCTCCAACAGCAGCAACCGCCCCACCATATTGGCTATCATTCGATAATTCATATCGTCGTACTTCCCGTCATTTAATAATGTCCGCCAGATCCTGCAACCGATGAGCGGCCGTGATGACAACCACCTTGTCGCCGGGCAGGATCATATCGTTACCGGCAGGAATAATGGTCTCTCGATTGCGGATAATACCCGCCACCAACACCTGAGGTTTAAGTTGCAGATCCTTGAAGGGAATCCGCACCAGACGAGGATCGTCCTTAGCGTTGAACTCCAACGCCTCTGCACCGCCGTCCATCAAACTGTATAAAGTCTCCACATTACTGCCCATGGAGTTTTCCAGCGAACGGGCGTGCTGCAACAGCACGTCGGCGATGATGGTACGGGGAGACACCACGCACTCCAACCCCAACTGCTGCGCCAAAGCGCTCAGTTCACGGCGGTTTACCTTAGATATTACCTTGGGCACGTTGCGGGAAGCTGCAAAGAAAGACAGCAGAATGTTCTGCTCATCCATACCCGTGAGGGACACGAAGGCATCCATTCGCTCCAATCCTTCCTCCAACAACAATTCCTGCTGGGTGCCGTCGCCGCAAATGATGGTGGCGTTGGGGAGTGCCTCGCATAACTCCTCACACACCTGCCGATCTTTGTCGATGATCTTCACCTCGGTGCCGGTGGTGAGCAGACGCTTAGCTAGATAGTACGCAGTACGACTGCCACCCAAAATCATCACTTTGCGAGCCTGTTTTTTCTGAGTGCCGATGCCTTTTAGCAATTTCTGAATCTCGTTATGTGTAGCGGTCAAACCCACCTTGTCTCCGCCCTGCAACACGAAGTTACCGTCGGGGATAAACACCTGCTCACCCCGCTGCACCACGCAAATGAGGAACTTAGCCTTGTAGCGGTTACGCAAGTCAAACAGAGGCACCCCCACCAAGGGAGAGTCGTTTTTTAGCTTGATCTCGATCATCTCGAAGTTGCGGCGGGAGAACATCTCAATCTTCACCGCCGCCGGCAACCGCAGAATGTGATACAGTTCCTGCGCCGCCAATCGATCAGGATTGATGGCCATAGACAAATCCAGATGTTGCTTCATCGTCGCCATACTGCGGTCGTTATATTCTGGATTGCGCACCCGCGCCACTGTATCGGCAGCGCCCATTTTCCGCGCTAGATAGCAACACAGCATATTCACTTCGTCCGAGCCGGTGGCCGCTACTAAAAGACCGGCCTGTTCCACGCCCGCCTGCTCCAAAACATCCGTGTCGGCACCGTTGCCGCACACCGTGATGACGTCGTGTACGTTGGCAATCTCTGCCAACTTGGCGGCACGGGTGTCGATAACGGTCACATTGTGCCCCTCTTCCGCCAGTTTCTCCACGGTCGTGGTGCCGATCTTGCCGCAACCGACCACAATAATATTCATAAAATGCGCCTCCTTATCGTGGCAGTTTTTATGATATGACAGTATTGTAGCACAAACCCTGCATTTTTGCAACGATAAAGTGCTTTTCTCGTTCTTGCCCCGTTCTTTTTTGTGGCGCAACCCATAGTTGACATATAGTTGGTGGACAGCGGCACCACCCCTGTGATATAGTATACCCGAGGTGATGATTATGAGTATCGGCAGTCGCATCACGGCACTGCGAAAAGAACACGGCTTCTCACAGGAATATATCGCGCAGGAGCTGGGGGTCAGCCGTCAGGCGGTGAGCAAGTGGGAGCAGGGCCTTTCCTCCCCCGACACCAATAACCTCATCGCTTTGGCGGGGCTGTTTCACGTGTCGGTGGAATATTTAGCCGTCGGCTCCGCCGCGCCGCCGCAAGAGAAGCGAAAAAGCGGCGACACCCAACGGGTGTTGGGCTTCTTGTTCGTAGGCTTCGGATTGTTGTCCCTGATGCTGGGATGCCTGCTCTCTCTGCTTCTGTTCATACCGGCGGCGGTGTTGCTGACGTTCGGCACCCTGCTGCTGGCGGCGCGGCGGCGACTGTGGCTCGCGCTGGTGATCGCCTGTGCCGTTCTGGCCGCCTTGGCGGTGCTGGGGTGCTCCGTTCTGTTCGGTTTCAAATATACGATAAATCGGGAAACCTTTACGGAAGAATTTTCTTCTTACACCGACTCTTCCGTAAACGCTCTCTCGTAACAAAAAAGGACCGACAGCGGCCAGTTCCGAAGTCGGAG
>JAZNJO010000025.1:0-37164 GCA_045578085.1 Acutalibacteraceae bacterium
AAAAGAAGCACGGGGCGAACCGTGCTTCTTTTTCAGTTTAGTCGAGTGCCAATTGGATTTTGATTGCTTCTTTAACTTTTTTCATAGAAGCAGGGGTTAATGTACCGCAGTTCTTACCGCTTTCTAATATATGACGAGGCAACAGAGTGAGTTGTTCTGCCAATGCAAAACTCTGTTTTGTAAAACACTCTGCCTCCACCTCTGGTTGCACAGGAAGTCTTCTACTTCTGCTTGAAAATGGAAGCACCTGTAATACTGGAGAAAAACGGCATGCGAACTCATTACTGCATAAAAGATAAAAATGACGACCGCTATGCTGATGTGGACTTTCTGGATTGTGGGGGACATCGACTAATACTATGGAACCGTGTGTGATTTTGCACATAATAAAAACTCCTTCATAAATAAAATTGAGATAACACATGATTCTAGAATTCGTTTTTATTTTCAAGAAAAAATGCCCCGATAACGAAATCGGAGCATTTTCAATAGTGCAAAGCATTATGCCATCGCCTTCTGCTTTTTCTGGATGAACATTTCAACGGTCATTGAGAAGAGCATCAGAATGCTGATTGCCGATACATAAAGCAGATAATCAGATTGCACGATACCCTGCATTCGGAGATATAGCATAAAGGCAGTCAAAATACCTTGCAGAAGCATTAAGACCACGGATATAATCTTACATCCCTTGTAGTGGAAAATCAGCATAGCGATGGATAGCGGAGCCAGGACGAATGCTATAACACTTCTCTGATGCATTCCAAAAAGAATGAAGATGTAAGACACGATTCCAAATATCAGTTGCATATTTTCACCTCCGTTAGTACACTCGGTAAACATCGTCGTTTAACACCTTTTCAGAGTAATCTTCAAACGGCATATCTCCGATTTTCTTTACACAGCATCCATATGGTTCGTTCCGCCTATAATGAGACAGTATTCCAGTGAAGTCCACGAAATAGGTTTCTCGGTTTCCGTTAGAATCTTCAACAATAAAATAGTTGTAAGAGTGTGTCTTGTAATAATTGCGATTTAAGCGGACATCTGCAATATAGCATCGCACTTCACAGCCGTATAATTCTGTGACAACGGATTTTGCCCATTGTGCAAACTGGTAGCAAACCCCGTGGAAGTCATCTTGCCTAAACTGGTTGAAGTTGAACTGCTGGATGACCAGAAAGTGTCGGTTGTAATCGCTGTCGTAAACAAAGTTGCTCGTGACAAATGGTATCATCCCGTCGTAGAGCAGTTCTTCGAAGGTTTCATAACAATCGAATGTTTCGTGAACCCATTTTTTGTCTGCGGAAGACATCGGGGAGGACAAAGCGGTGAACGAACCGCTTTCCGCCTCTGTTGCTCTGTTTATCAACAGTCCAGCAATTAGAGCGATTACCATTACAATAACGATTGCTCTGTAAGAGAATTTCAATACTTTTCCCACTGTCATTTGTTTTTTACCTCGAAGTTCAATAATTTACTGCCACATTCTTCGAGAGCCGCATCTACATTCGGATTTTTTGCAATATATCTGACGGTCGTATTAATGTTGCTGTGGTTCAGGGCTATACTAACGGTATGCAGGTCGGTCAGACGGGCTAATTCAGTCGAGAACAACTTTCTAAAACTGTGTGTTCCGATGTCAGGCCCCAAATCAAGATACGATACAACAGCGGCCAGGTACTTGTTTACCTGTCTTGTTGTGATTTTGAATATGGGTTCATCTTTCTTAATTCCCTTCTCAATGCAGTACTCCGATAGTTTGTAATACAAATCCTCGAAGAAGAAGGTGTCTCTGTGTTTGCCTGTCTTCTTCTCTTTAATTTTCAATCTATAACGGTTGTCGGATGTCCTATATATATTATTGAGACAAATGTTTTTGGAATCCGATACTCTCAATCCGCAGGATGCTTCCAATTGAAGCAATAAAGCGATTTTGGGATTCGGACGAAATCCCAATCCGCCCTCATACATAGTTTGAATGATGAGTTTGTACTCATCCATTGTGATAGGTCTTGAAGTCATATTTTTCTCCTTAAAGTTCTCGTTTTCGACGAGAAAAGTTCCTGTTTTGCTCCCTCATTTGTGGTGATATTTAAAAACCCTTGTAAAATGGGGATTTTGGTGTTCTCTTTTTCTATAAAAAAGGAACTTTCTCTTTTATTCGTGCTCCTTTCCGAAAATCGCCTCACTCAACAGGCGGGTGGCCGTTTTGTAGCCAACGAGGAATGCAGAGTATTCCAGATGGCAGGATACGGTACTATGCTTGTCTACATAAGCATCAAGCAACTTCTTCTGTTCATCGGTCATCGTTGCTTCCAAGGCATCTCTTGCTTCTGCTGCTTTGTTCAAGGCCTCTTTATACTCTTCGTTACGGTGCATCGGTCTGTCAAATAGGTTCAGGTTCCCATAGAACAAATCTTTAATGGTTTCATCGGTCATTGTTACACTTCCTTTCCGTCTGTTGCATAAATAGTAAAAGTTGTTACCGAGGGCTTCGGTTCTTCTCTAATGATATTTACCTTCGTTGCCCAATCAGGAAGATGAATTGTGACCACATCATCTTCTCTTACAAAGGATGGAAGAAATACAACCTGTCCATCAGACAGTGTCATCTTCAAAATAAGGATTCTCATTTGCACACCTTCTTTCTTTATAATTATGTAGGTGGTGCCGTCTGGCTCGGCACCGTGCATCTAAATAAAGGAGGAGGAATATCATAAACATAAAAGGAGGAATAGAAAGGTAAACTACACACACTAACTTTGCCAGATAAAAAGGAAAAAGGAGTACATACCTACCCCTTCCGCCAAAGGGATAAATATGTACTCCTATGTTGTTTGTGAATATGTAAATATGTATCTGTTCTCTACGGTTCTCATTATAACATAAAAGAGAACTGTAGCCAATAGGTCTGAACCATTTATATCGTTTCGCAGTGATTTTGTTTCCGCCCACCTCTTTCCTCATTATTCATTGTGTAGAAGACAAAAAAATACGACCCACCTCACGAAAGGGTTATATCTCATCCAGATATCATTAACTCTTCGTTTGGGGTCGTAATGCACCAAAATAGAGGAATATGAAGCAGTCCTACAAAGGTGTTTGAATAATTAAATATTTTGTTATTTTAGGTTCTCTTATAGTTAGACTTATTCTTGTTTTACAGTCGTTTAGCGGGTGCTTTTCGGATGAATAACGGTTGCACAGCGAATGCTAAACGAATACTAAACGGTTGTTAAGCGGTTGCAGAGCGAGTCCAAAACGACCGCTTTGCATCCGTTTTATATATTTGCTCTTTTATGAATTATGGATGCTGGGGTGGGAGGAATAAGAAAACCCTCCAAAGTGTATGTTCGGAAACTTTGGAGGGTATGAAGTATATGTAATAATTATGGTTGCGGGACAATGCCCCAAGTCATATTTCGCCCAGAGTAATTCCAGTATCGGATATCCTGTTCTATAAACAACCACTTTATCGTTTTAATTATATGGTCAACAGGATAACCCGTGTTGAAATGTACGGTGGCAATTTCTTCATCACTTACATCGTGGCATTCATACACTCGAACCAGCAGTTCATAAAGTCGTCTGTACATTTCAGGATTCTCTGCTTTCTTATTTTCTAAATCCGCACCAAAATCATCGTGTTTAGGGAAGTTTCGTCTTCTCGCTCCTTCTGGTGCATAGTTAGTGTTTTCTACACATACTAAAAAGTCAAATCCGTTATGTAAATTAGCGGGTCGCTGTAAATATACTCGGTCTCCCGAATCAAGTTGCTCTACATAGTAAATGTATTTGGATGCCTCGTCTCCTCTGCCAGTTCCAGGGGTTTCGAGAGCAAGTTGGTCAACAACTCTCATTCGAACCTCATTTCGAGTTCCTTCATTTGAAAAATGATATGTAATTTCAGTTCTTGGCATTAAAATCCTCTCCTTTCGCAATCACTTGCTATTTCTCTCCAACCTTTGCCCCTCATAAAATTGGCGGCATAACTAACGGATTTATCTTCTTTTAGAAGCATATAAATGCCAAGTCGTTTAATTCGTTTTCCAAGTCGTGTAAAGGCCTTGTTCTCTTCTGCAATCATAGCGAGATATAAGATGGAGAAAATAATATCAATGGTCAAGGCATCTTTATCATATGTATAAGACAGTTGAGTAATATCTGACAAAACGGTTTGTTCAACTTTTTTGCCTGTCCAATCGTAAACAGAAACATAATCATCGTATATGCGGTTGACACCATATTCGGTTGCCAAATCTTTTAATTGTGCAAAGTAGTCGGTGTCTCGTGGTGGACTTCGTCTTCCGTCTGTGGAAGTAAAGTAAACACACCAGTCGTCGAAACTACCTCGGTCATACTCAATAAATGAGCCATCAGAAAATGTTTTTATAAGTTGTCCCATAAAAACATCACTCCTTTCGTGTTAATTTAAACCTAAACACCGCAACGATCGCATCGTTGCGGTTGTTAGTGATTTGATATATGTACTTTATTTCAGCGAATTAAGAACACCATTTTCAAGTTCGGAGATGTTGTAGATGGTTTCTAAAACATCAAATGTCTCTTTGAGATTATGTCTTGCACTTTTCCATCCCTGTCCATCGGTTAGCCATATAAAAGTAAACCCTTCGATATCTCGTGCTTCAAGTGCAATGGTTTTGTAACTTCTTGCGGTTTCGTTCAGTTTAGAACCACCAGAAGCATAGAAGTTGCATTCAAATGCATACACGGATTTCTCACCGTAGATTACATAATCAAATCTCTTGGTTACATCACCGTTATTTGACAGTGCTGAAAGGTCAAGACCTGTTCGTTGCTCTATTTCGTGAATATATATTTCCTTGCCATAGGGTAGTCCAGTTGCTTTGATGAACTCCTCGCACAAGTCTTCCATTAGATGTCCACCACGGTTTTTACGACCGTTAGAATCCAAACCCGTGTTTACACCGAGCACATAGTCATACAAGTTAGATATGATATGATTCTGGATTAAGTCAAACAGACCAGTTTCCCTCATAAAATAAACATATTGGTCTGTTCCCAAGTTCTTTCTTGCGAAGTTGTAGGTGAAAGAACCCTTCTTATCCATACAAAAGATTTCGTCTTCTCGTTTGGCGAGGAGGATAGGAACTACCTTCAAGCATTCGGGATATTTCTCTAACAGGGCCCTGAACTCTTCTTCGATGTTTTCGGCACCTACTAAACTGTTCAGAATATTGAGTTCAACTTTGAACTGATTTGTGTTTCTGAACACATTATTAAAGTCCGTGTAATAGTGGTAGTCTGCTATGGACTGGCGGAAAGTTTCAAGCCATTGGTTAAAGTCTCTCATTGCTGAGTCTCCTTTCAGATATTTCGATATATTCTTGTTCGTTGTCTATTCCAATGAAATCGCGGCCGTTTCTAATTGCCACAACACCTGTTGTACCCGAACCACAAAACGGGTCTAATACAACATCACTTGTTTTAGATGCTGCCAATATAATTCGTTCGAGCAGATATTCGGGTTTTTGTGTCGGATGTTTGCCAAAGGTCTTTTCTTTTTTGGGAGTTAGAGCACCAGACCAAACATCCTTCATCTGTTTACCGCCGTTGATTTCTTTCATAAGGGGATAGTTAAAATAGTACTTCTTTTTATTTTTAACTGCCCATATAACCGTTTCTGTGGAGTGGGTAAAGCATTTGCAGGCAAGGTTTGGCGGCGGGTTTAACTTTTGCCAAGTAATATTATTTACAATTACAAAACCTTCCTGTTGCAGTGCCATACCGATAGAATAGATGTTGTGAAAAGTTCCAGAGATGAAAATAGAACCCGTTTCCTTCAGCAGTCTGTAACATTTCCGTATCCACTTTCTGTTAAAGGAATGCATATCCGCAAACCCTGTTGTTTTATCCCAGTCACCCTTATTAACCGAGACCATCTTGCCACTCTTACAGGTAATACCGTTTTCTGTTGAGAGAAAATACGGAGGGTCGGCAAAAATCAAATCAACAGACTCTGCGGGCATTCTTGCCATTTTTTTAATACAATCAGCATTGTACAATTTATAGTTCATAATTAGTGATGATTACCTCTTCGCCCTTTCTTGCAGATGCATTAGAATTGATGTTTCTGGAAACCTGCACAACCTTAATATGGAAATTCTTATACAGTTCGTTGACCAAATCAGTGTTGTGATTTGTAAGCATACAATAAACACCTTGCTCCGATAATCTCTTATACAGGTCTGCGAGTCGCACATGGTCTTCGTAATCAAACCCTTCTTTTGTATAGTCAGTAAAAGAGGTAGGGTTGATGGGAACATACGGTGAATCAAAGAAAACAAAATCGCCTTTTTTTACATTTTTCAGAGCACTTTCAAAGTCGCCTGTTAAAATCTCTACATTTTGCAAATAGGAAGAAACTTGATAGATATTGGTCTTATCAAAAGATTCTCCTTTTAACTTGTTGTTGAAAGGAACATTGAACAAACCTTTTGCATTAACACGATATAACCCATTAAAGCAATGCTTGTTAATATAAATTAATCTTGCTGCCTGTTCAGGAGTATTGGTGTCAAGGTTCTGATTAAATAACTTACGAACATCATAGTAATACGATTTTGCATCTGCTGTGTTTTCGTGACCTGCATCGAGTTTGGACAGAGCATCAGTTACAGCATCGGGATTGTTTTTGATTTGCAAATACATATTTACGAGTTCGGTATTGATGTCGTTTATAATCGCACTTGTTGGTGCTATATCAAGAAGGACAGCACCGCCACCAATAAATGGTTCAAAGTAATTATTGTAGTTTGCGGGCATCATCGCTCTGATGTGTTCTAACAGTTGGGTTTTTCCACCTGCCCACTTAATAATTGGCTTCATCGTTAAATAACCTCATCATTATTATTTTCTTCATTGGGGATATACTCGATAATGTCACCGTAAGACACACCAAGTCCAGCACATATTTTATTGAGTATGGTCATTGATACTTCTTCATTACGATTGATTTTTGTCCAAGTGTTTGGTGATATACCACACATTTGACGACACTGTGCCTTGGAAATGTCGTGTTCAAGGCAGTATCTAAAAAGCGGTTTATAACTTACCATAGTAATTCTCCTATAATATTTATTTCCTTGTTTAATTATAACAGATAACTCTCTTAATTGCAATACATTATCCCAAAATGTTGCGATATTTTCACAAATATTCAAAATGATGCAGGGTGGATGGAACGAGAAAACCCCAACACCGCATTGCTGCGGGTTGGGGTCGTCGCCGACAAATCAGTAAATTATTTCTCGAATACTTTCATCGATAGGTTTCGCATCAGCGGGATTAAACAACACTAAATTTTTTCCGACCACTTTGTTGGTTCTTGTGCACGGATATATTATCCCCGTAACACCCTTGCTTTCTAAATACATGGACAAGATATGAAATGATTTATATGCCTTTTCTTTTCCGACCTCATCTTTTTCATCAACTTTTTTATAAATTGTGTTGCACACCATCTTTAAATACTGTTTTGCCACAGCATCTTCAACAACTTTACGATTATGATACTTTTCAGTTTTGATTTTAATTTCTCTCTTTAATACTTCAGGATGTTTTATATAGTATCTAACCTTTTCGGAATCGGCTGTTAATTCTGCTAATACTCGTTCTTTTATATCTTTTCCGTGGATTTCCATTGAACGTTTTATAGTCGCAAGTTCAACATCATTATAAGACAAATCAAGAATTTTCCCTTTAACCAACGGTTCAAATAAGCAAAAAGAATACTTCTTGCCTCTTTCTGCCCGATATTCTTCAAGACAAATGTATTCATTTAAAGACAATTCATCTGAATATACTTGTGGTGTCTCGCTAAATGATAAGTATAAATAAGTTCTACCTGGTGGATTCCACCTGTTATTAGTTTTATTAGGCCAAGGAATAAATCTATCTGTATTATGGCCCCAGCCATCAACAACTCTACATAGAATATCTTTTTCTGTTAATGGATAAAAGAATTCTTCATTATGTTTGTCGATAGTATTAGAAAAAACATCATCAAAAATCTCAATGAAAGATTTTTCGCTGTCTGACGAAGAGTTAATTGTATCCCATTTTTCCTCAATGATAACTCTAGCATTTTCTAGTTGGATGTCATCTGCTAATTTTTCATAATACTCTGCGGTAAGTTTAGGAACAAAAAATGCCCCAAGTATTTCTATCACATCAATATAATCTTCAAGCAACCCATATGTACAAACATTTCTGTTTGGGTATTTTTTATCAATAACTCTATTTGTTAACACGAGAAGATTTAACAAATTAACATCATTATTGTTCCAGATATCCTTGCGAATCTTTTTGCTTAACAATCTTAATTCGGCTTTATATTTCGGTGAGAAATTTTCTAACTTATTTAGTTCTAAAAGTATCTTGTTGGCATAAGCACTTTCACTCATTTTATATCCCTACATTTTCTTATTTATCGAACTGATTTACTTTATTATATCATATCATATTGGATAATTAAATAAAATCGAAGCAACTTTTTGTAACACTTTTTCGAAGCCAGTTGTATTTTCTATGTATTTGTGCTATAATAACTTAAATAAATCGCAATTCCCACATCACGATGATTTTGCTGTCAGAAAATTATTGACAGCAGGTTTTGACAGCAAAAACCTTTGATAATACAGATAATAGAGATAATTCGTATACAAAGAGTTCCTATTATAGTCGAAAACGAGAACTTTTAGGTAGGTTTCGGTGCATACGACATTGAGTGGGAATAATCTTCAATATCACAAAAGGGCTCTGTGCCGATGGCACAGAGCCCTTTTGTTATGCTTTTTATTCATCCATATAAAAATGCAGAAACCACGCTTTGCTGAATGCGAAGTTGAAGCTCTCGTGGGTGTTATGAATGAGCACGCCGTACACCTTGATGCACTGGGTGAAATACTTGGCGGCCAGCAGCAGGAACAGCACCACGGCACAGCTGATGCCTGTAACAATATTGACCCACGTGACAAAAGGGAGGATGAGCACAATGCTCAGTCCGAAGATTAGGGCGGTAATAAAAGAATGGATAAAGAAATAAATGGTTTCGGCACTGAACAGGTTGTCCTTCACGTACTTGGCGCGGCTGAACACCTTTTTGCCTTTTTTCTCCACCATAAATTTCTTTCCTTTTTTATAGATGGTGTCCTTATAGCACTGCTGGATGATCTTCTTTCTGAGATGCTCCGGCTTAATGCCGAACAGAACGGTAATGGTCTGGCAGCACAGCCAGTAGGCCTCCTTGTAGATGCGGTAGCGGATGATGATGTTGGCAAACAGGATGCCTACCACCGCGGTGGCGAAGAAGATGAGCCCCTTCACCTGCCACGTGAGTATTTCCTGGGAAAGGGCGAAAGGAATCAGGAAAGAGAACATAGCCAGATAGACGGTGATGATCTGATCTCGTTTGCTCTGTTGCAGGGTCAGTTCCGCAATTGCCCGCTCGTGCAGGCTGTTCAGGTCGATGTTAATCTCTGCTTTTTTGGCTTCCAAAGGGATTTCGGTCTCAATAAAAGGGGTGGTTTCCTTTTCCTCTTTTTTGAATAGACAGCCGCTCATATGAGCACCTCCTCATAAGGTTGGGTGGGAATGTGTTTCTGCACGATTCCAAGCAGTTTTTGATGATTTTCTTGGTGGTTGGCGGCGATGAGGGGTGAGGTGCGATCGAAGGTCAGAGGGCCACCGTCCAGACCGGTGATCATGCCTCCTGCTTCTTGCAGGATCGCCACTCCTGCGGCGTAGTCCCAGGGGAATACGCGAAACTCGAAGAACAGATCGCACTCTCCCTTGGCCAGATAGCAGATATCCAGAGCGCAAGAGCCCACCCGCCGAATATCTACGCTTTGGGTGTAGACCTCCCGCATAATGTTCAAGCATGGCTCGGTGTATTCCTTGCGATACAGACTCAGCGCCGTGCAGAACAGGGAGTGGGAGAAGGGGCGCTGAGAGACGCGGATGGGGGTGCCGTTGCAATAGGCACCGCCTCTTAGACGAGCGGAGTACAGTTCTCCCATGAGAGGGGCGTAAATGACCCCCAGAAGCGCTTGGTTGCCGCGGACCAGACCCACCGAGATGGCCCAGGATTTCATACTGCGGGAGAAATTGACGGTGCCGTCAATGGGATCCACCACCCACAGATAGTCGGCGGCGTGCACCGCTGTGTCTCCTTCCTCACCGAAGAAGGCAGAGCCGGGAAGCAGCGCGACCAGCCGTTCCGAAAGAAAAGCCTGAACGGCAACATCCGCCGTGGTGACAAAATTGATGTGGGATTCTTTTTCGGTGGTAATAAAGTCCTGCTCCGTCAGGAGGGCGGCCTCTTTTGTCAGGTCGATGACCTGTTGTAACAGCTGATCCAGATCCAATGTGAACACCTACTCCGTTACTTGTTGACCATAGTATAGCACAGTCCGCCCGTCAGGGCAACACCCAAAATGCGTCTTCTTTTATGGTGGAAATGAAGCTGAAGGAACGAAGAGAATACTGTGCACCCGCGAAACCCAGCAAGGAGAATAATCTTTGATACAGAGTCCGTTTCCTCCTGTGGGTTTCTGCTTGACGAGGATATATGGGTGTGGTATGATAAAATCACCTCAGCATGAGGTGTGTTATATGAGATTTATTACCGAAAAACAGACTGTATCAAACGATAAGCAGAATAGTTTGCGCCCGATTTCCTCGGTGAGATCCTTGTTCAGGTGACGGCGAAACTGTTGGATGGACGGAGAGGACGGAATGCCCAATTATAAACGCACACGGCGGGCCTGCTACACGGCGTATTTCACCATGTCTTCGGTGTTCAGCCTGCCGCCCCTTCTGTTTGTGACCTTGCGGGAGACCTATGGGATCTCCTATACTTTGTTGGGAACCTTGGTGTTGACCAATTTCTGTACCCAGCTGGCGGTGGATCTGCTATTTACCGCTTGCCCCCGCCTATTTCCCGTGGAGAAGGTGGTGCGGGTGATGCCGGCGGTGACCACGGTGGGGTTGCTTTTGTATGCGGTGACCCCCTCGCTGTTGCCACAGTTCGCTTACGGCGGTCTGCTGGCGGGCACTATTATCTTTTCGGTGGCGTCGGGTCTGTCGGAGGTACTGCTCAGTCCCGTGATCGCAGCCCTGCCTTCGGACAACCCACAGCGGGACATGAGCAAGCTGCACTCACTGTACGCTTTTGGTGTGTTTACGGTAGTGGTGGTGAGCACCGCGTTCCTCAAGGTATTCGGTACCGAGAACTGGATGTTCCTGACCGCATTCTGGGCGCTGTTGCCCTTGTTATCTGCGGCGATGTTTATGAGAGCGCCCCTGCCGGCGATGGATGCGGCCCCTGTGGTGACGAAGGCAAAGGGAAATCGCAAGCGGACGGTAGGGTTGGCACTTTGCGTGGCCTGCATCTTTTTCGGCAGCTGCGCTGAGAATGCTATGTCCAACTGGATCTCTGGTTATATGGAGAATGCCCTGCGCATTGATAAGGCGGTAGGAGATATCCTTGGTATGGCGATGTTTGCCATGCTGTTAGGGATCGCCCGTATCGGCTACGCTCGTTTTGGTAAACGCATCACCCCCATTCTGCTGGGAGGTATGATGGGGGCTGCGGTGTGTTATCTGGTGGTGGCTTTCTCCAATCACGTTATCCTTGCGTTTATCGCTTGTATTTTAACGGGGCTATGCACCTCGATGTTGTGGCCCGGCGCTCTGATTCTGATGGAGGAGAAGATTCCCTCTGCCGGTGTGGCGGCCTTTGCGCTGATGGCGGCAGGCGGCGATCTGGGTGCTTCTATCGCGCCGCAGCTGTTGGGTGCGATGGCAGATCGGGTGGCGGCTCTGCCCGTCGCCACGCAGTGGGGCGCTTCGATGGCTCTCTCTGCCGAACAGGTGGGGCTGAAAGCCGGTATGTTCGTCTGTGCGTTGTTCCCTCTCTTGGGTGTGGTGGCCCTACTGTTTGCCATCCGTCACTTTAATAAGAATCCCTAACTATTTTAAAACAGAAACGAAAGGTCACTTGCTATATGGAAATGCTGAAAGAAATATCTCTGCGATTGCAGAAAGGCGATGCCAAAGGCGTTAAGGAACTGGTACAGCAAGCCATTGACGCGGGCATCGATGCTCGCGTCATACTGGAAGAAGGCCTGCTGGACGGTATGTCGGTTATCGGCGAAAAGTTTAAAAACAATGAAGTGTTCGTGCCGCAGGTGCTTATTGCCGCTCGTGCTATGAAAATGGGTGCCGAACTGCTCAAACCTTTGTTAAATGCCGGCGAAGCCGGTGCTACCGGCAAAGTGTGCGTGGGTACCGTTAAGGGTGACCAGCACGATATTGGCAAGAATCTGGTGGTTATGATGCTGCAAGGCAAAGGTCTGGAAGTCGTCGATCTGGGTACCGACGTTCCGGCAGAGCGCTTTGTGCAGACCGCTATTAATGAAGGCTGTCAGATCATCTGTCTGTCTGCACTGCTCTCTACCACGATGGAGGAGATGAGCAATGTGGTAAAGGCGGCCGAGGAAGCCGGCATTCGCGACAAGGTAAAGATCATGGTCGGCGGTGCTCCCATCACCCAGAATTTCTGTGATCGGATCGGTGCGGACGCATATGCCGCCGATGCGGCTTCGGCGGCGGATGCGGCGGTGGAATTGCTGGCACAGTGAGGTTAATTCTATGAATATGAATCAATGGTTAAAGGATTTGCGTGCGGCGTCGGTGCGTAAACCATTGCCTATTCTGTCCTTTCCTTCGGTAACGCTGACTGGGATTGCAGTGCACGAGTTGGTGACCGACAGTGACAAGCAGGCACAGGGTATAGTGGCAGTGGCCCGTCGTTGTGACGCGGCGGCGGCGGTATCCGTGATGGATCTGTCGGTGGAAGCGGAGTGTTTTGGTGCCGAGATTCTGTTTCAAGGTGATGAGGTACCCACCGTGGTGGGCGCCTTGGTAGAGACGGCGGAGCAGGCACAGGCGCTGCCCATCCCACGGGTGGGAGATGCCCGTTCCGGCGTATACGTGGAGGCGGTGCGCAAGGCGGCGACCCTCATTTCCGACCGTCCCCTTTTGGCAGGCACCATCGGTCCGTATTCTTTGGCCAGCCGTTTGATGGATGTGACCCAAACGATGGTCAATTGCTACATAGAGCCGGAGATGGTGCACACGGTGCTGGATAAGGTGACCTCCTTCTTGATCAATTACATTCTCGCTTTCAAAGAAGCGGGCGCCGACGGCGTGGTGTTGGCAGAGCCGGCGGGTGGTCTGCTGACCCCTGAATTGTGTCAGGAGTTTTCTTCCGATTACGTGCACCGCATCGTGGAGGCGGTACAGGACGACACCTTCATTGTAGTGTACCACAATTGCGGGGGCGCGGTTGACCGTCTGGTTCCCGAGATTGTATCGGTGGGGGCGGCGGCTTATCACTTCGGCAATGCGGTGCCCATCACCTCAATGCTGGAACAGATGCCTGCCGAGTGCTTTGTTATGGGTAACGTAGACCCCATCGGGGTACTGCGTAACGGCACCCCGGAGACGGTGCGCGCTGCCACCTTAGAGGTGATGGAGAGCGCCTGTAAGTACGACAATTTCCTGATCTCGTCGGGTTGCGACATTCCACCCGAGACCCCGTGGGAGAACCTGGATGCCTTCTTTGCAGCGGCGGCGGAGTTCTACGCCAACAAAAAATAAGAGGAGGAGAACCTATGGTTACGGTAACCTTGCACACCCCTGATGGGGTGCAGAGCGTGCAAGTGGTGACCGGCACGCGACTGGCGGATATACAGACCGAGCAGGGGCAGTCGATAGTCCGCCCCTGCGGCGGTGTGGGTCGGTGCGGGCAGTGTCGTGTTCGTGCCGTAGGTTCTTTGTCTCCTATAACTGAAAAAGAGTGCAATCATCTCACTGAAGAGGAGCGGGCGGACGGCATACGGTTAGCCTGTTGTACCTTCGTGACGGGGGACGCACAGATATGGTGGGAAGAGGAAACTTCTTTGACCCATATTATGACCGATAGTCACTGCGACGTGGAGGTAGTCCGACCGTTGTTCATCCGTTTGGGGGCGGCGATAGATATCGGCACCACCACCATCGCGGCCCGACTGTACGACGAGAGCGGACGGCTGGCTACGGCGGCGGCGCCCAATTCCCAGAGTCGGTACGGTGCGGATGTCATTAGCCGCATTTCTTATGCGTTGGGCGGCGGGGCTGAGGCGTTATCGGCCTGCGTGCGCGCCGATGTGAACGGACTGCTTGGGCGACTGTGCAGGCAGGTCGGGCGCAAAACGGAGGAATTGGACGGCCTGGTGGTCACCGGCAATACGGCGATGCTGTATCTGCTCACGGGGGAGTCGGTAGCGCCCTTGGCGGCGGCCCCCTTTGCCATCACCGAGGTGTACGGACGGTTGGTGTCCCCTGCGGGATGGGGGTGGGACGTTCGTGAGGATCTGCCCGTTTACCTGCCTCGCTGTATGACCGCCTTTGTGGGGGCGGACATTACCACCGCTCAGTTGGCATCGGGTCTGTGCGACAGCACGGGTCCCGCACTGTTGGCGGATATCGGCACTAACGGAGAGCTCACTCTGTGGCAGGGTGGCACTCTGTCCGTGTGCTCCACAGCGGCAGGCCCTGCCTTTGAGGCGGCTAATCTCTCCTGCGGCAAGCAGGGAGTAAACGGTGCTGTTGATCGGGTATGGATTGAAGGTAATACTTTGGGTATCCACACCATTGATGAGGGAACACCTGTGGGCATCTGCGGCAGCGGCGTCACCGATCTGGTGGCCTGCCTGCTTCATACGGGACGGTTGGATGAGACCGGCTATCTGGAAGAGGGTGCGGTGACTTTGGCACCCGGGGTGTTTTTTACGCAGGAGGACGTGCGACAGGTGCAGTTGGCAAAGAGCGCCATCCGTAGTGGTCTCGAGACCTTGCTGCATACGGCAGGGGTGGCACACGAGCAGGTAAAACGCTTTGCGGTGGCGGGCGGCTTCGGCAGTTATATGTCCCCTGACAGCGCCGCCGCTATCGGACTGATTCCTCCTTCGTTGCGAAACCTATGCGAAAGCATCGGCAACGCCGCTCTCACCGGCGCGGCGATGATGCTGTGCGATCGTGGACAGATAAAAAAAGGTGACGAACTGGCAAAAAAAGCCCGTCACGTAGAATTGGCCACCGACGGGTATTTTTCCGAGCAGTATATTGAGCAGATGATGTTTGGGTAAAAACGGCGACAGTCTTGTCGCCGTTTTTCTTTTATATGATGAGGAAAAGAGACTTGCCAAAGCGACAAAGTATGATACAATAAGACTCATAACGAGAAATAAGGAGACAAGTTATGTTTTCTGTCTTGCTGGCCGTGATCTACGTGGCCTTTATCAGTTTGGGATTGCCCGACACCATATTGGGGGCGGCCTGGCCGGTGATGATTGAGGAATTTGAGGCGCCTTTGTCCTATGCAGGGGTAGTGTCTATGATCATCGCCTTTGGCACCATTGTGTCCAGCCTTTTGTCCGATCAGCTTACTCGTCGGCTGGGTGCGGGGATGGTAACCGCGCTTAGCGTGCTAACCACGGCGCTGGCGCTGTTCGGTTTCGCGATAGTCCCTTCTTTTTGGATGCTGTGCGTGGTGGCCGTACCCTACGGCTTGGGAGCCGGTGCTGTGGATGCGGCGCTGAATAATTACGTGGCGCTTCACTATGCCTCCCGTCATATGAGCTGGCTCCATTGCTTTTGGGGCGTCGGCGCCACGGTGGGGCCCTACATTATGGGTTGGGCCATCGGCGCTCAGCACGGATGGCGCATCGGTTATGGGACCATTGCTGCGTTCCAGATCTTGTTGACGGCGGTGCTGTTTTTCTCTCTGCCCTTGTGGAAAAAACGTCCCACGGCGGCGGATGGCTCGGGAGAAGTGGAGGAAGCCTCCATCGGCCTGCGTCAGGCGGTGAAGATCAGGGGCGTTAAGGCAATGCTCTTCGCCTTTTTCGGCTATTGTTCTTTTGAAACCACCGCCGGATTGTGGGCCAGTTCCTATCTGGTGGAATACCGCGGTGTGGATCCGGAGACCGCCGCCACCTTTGCGGCGCTGTTCTATCTGGGCATCACTTTGGGGCGGTTTATCAGCGGTTTTGTGGCAGATCGGTTCGGGGATAAGAATATGATCCGCATCGGCGTAGCGGTGATGGCCACGGGATTGGTGCTGATCGCGTTGCCTGTGCCCACCACTTTTTTTGCGCTGATTGGTTTGGTGATTCTGGGTGTCGGCGGTGCTCCTGTGTACCCCGCCATTATCCATTCTACTCCTGCCCATTTCGGCGCGGAGAATTCCCACGCTATTGTGGGCATCCAGATGGCCAGTGCTTATTGCGGTTCCACCTTTATGCCGCCGGTGTTCGGTCTGTTGGCCCAGTACGTGCATATGGCGACCTATCCTTTCTATATGGCGCTGTTTGTGTTCCTTTTATGGTGGATGACCGAACGGGTCAATCGGATGTGTGATGCTTGATTTTTGAACTTTCCTCTTTTATATTGCCAAAACGTGTGATATAATAAAAGAAATATGCGAGAACAAAAGCAAAGGAGAAGCAATATGTGCGGTTTTTGCGGCTTTACCGGTGACATCGTGGATCGAGAGACCTATCTGCGCCAGATGACCGAAACCATCACCCATCGGGGTCCTGACTCCGACGGCTATTATGCGGATGCCACTGTGGCTATGGGCTTTCGGCGGTTGAGCATCATCGACGTAGAGGGAGCTCCTCAGCCTCTTTATAACGAGGATAAGTCCTTGGTGCTGATGTTCAACGGTGAGATCTATAACTATCGGGAGCTGCGGGCGGAACTGAAGGAATTGGGGCACACCTTTGCCACCGCCGGCGACGGAGAGACTCTGCTCCACGGCTACGAGCAGTGGGGTGCCGATCTGCTGCCCCGTCTTCGGGGCATGTTCGGATTCGCCATCTGGAACGTGCGTGAGCAAAGTTTGTTCATTGCCCGTGACTATTTCGGCATTAAACCCATGCACTATACCTTGCTTCCTGACGGACGATTGGTGTTTGGATCGGAGATCAAGTCCATTTTGTGCCATCCTGATGTGAAGAAGGAGTTTAATCCTGCTGCGTTGGATAAGTATCTTTCCTTCCAGTATTCAGTGCCCACCGACACCTTCTTTAAGGGAATCTCCTGCTTGCCTCCCGCCCATTATCTGGTCTACAAAGATGGCGCGGTGAAGGTAGAACGGTACTGGGAGCCCACCTTTACCCCCGATGAGTCTATGACCTTGGAGCAGGCGGTGGACGCCATTGATGAGGCTTTCACCGATTCGGTGGCGGCTCACCGCATCAGCGATGTGGAGGTAGGTTGTTTCCTGTCCAGTGGTGTGGATTCCAGTTTTGTGGCCTCTTATTTTGCGGGGCAGAAGGCCTTTACCGTGGGCTTTGACAACGGTCAGCATTATAATGAGAGCAACTACGCCGCGGAGTTGGCTAAGGAAGTGGGCATCAACCACTTCACCCATCTTATCGGCGAAGAGGAATATTGGGACAGCCTGCCGCAGGTGCAGTATTATCTGGACCAACCCTTGGCGGACCCCTCCTGCGTAGCGTTGTATTTTGTGTCCAAGTTGGCGGCACAGCAGGTGAAGGTGGTGCTGTCGGGTGAGGGCGCGGACGAGTTGTTCGGCGGCTATCGCATCTATCACGAGCCCTATTCCTTGCGGGGGTATCAGCGCCTGCCCCGTTGGCTGAGGCGGGCGGTGGCGGCCTGTGTGTCGGTGCTGCCGGATATTAAGGGCAAGTCCTTCCTCATCCGCGGTTCCAAGACCTTGGAGGAGCGGTTCATCGGTAACGCCAATATGTTCAGCAAGAAGGAAAAGGCGCGTCTGCTGCGGGATATTCCCGCCACGGATCCCACCGACTACACCAAGGAATATTATGAGCGGTGCAAGGGGCAGGACGAGGTCACCCGTATGCAATATCTGGACATCAACCGCTGGATGGTGGGGGATATCCTGCTGAAAGCAGATCGAATGAGTATGGCCCATTCGTTGGAGCTGCGGGTTCCCTTCTTGGATAAGAAGGTGTTTGAGGTGGCCTGCCGCATTCCCGCCAAGCATCGGGTCGCCGCCGGTACCACCAAGTACGCTATGCGTCTGGCGGCCATGCGTCACATTCCCGAGTCGGCGGCCAGCAAACCCAAGCTGGGCTTTCCCGTGCCCATCCGTGTATGGCTGCGTCAGGAGAATTATTACAACAAGGTGAAAGAAGCATTCCTGTCCGAGGCAGCACGACGGTATTTCAACACCGACTATCTGGTGTCTCTGTTGGATCAGCATTACGTCGGCAAGAAGGACAACAGCCGCAAGATCTGGACGGTGTATATGTTCCTTGTGTGGTACGGGGTGTATTTCGCCGACTGACATAGTTTTGGGCATCCCTGCATACAATTCCTGTGAGGAGTGATGCAGGGATGTTTGTAGTAGCAATGAAAACCACCCGCCCCCGTATCGTAGCTTACGGCGTAGCACTGGTTCTGTTGGTTGCGGTCACCTTTGGGATGGCAGGGCGACAGCAGGCGGTGGGTGCGCAGGCGGCGGTGGGGGGTGACGATACCCATCGGGTAGCCTATCTGCGGCAGTTGGGATACGAGGTGGATGAGGCGTGGATCCGTGTGCAAGAGATCCAGTTGCCAGTGGAGTTTGACGAGACGCTGGTCGTCTATAACGAGTTGCAGCAGCAAGCCGGCGGCGATCTGTCCCCCTATCGGGGTCGACGGGTGAAATGCTGGACTTATACGGTGCGCAATTATCCCGCCGCCGACGAGGTGCGGGCCAATCTGTACGAATACAATAACCGCATCATCGGCGGCGACATCTCTTCCGTGACGGCAGAGGGGTTTTCGCACGGCCTGTTGCCGCTGGCGGAGGTGCAAGGAGAAGAAAATGGAACGACTGGACAAATTGCTGTGCTCCCAGAGCACACTGACCCGCAGTGAGGCGAGTCGGGCCATCCGCAGCGGTCGGGTGACGGTGGATGGCGCGGTGTGCCGTCAGGCGGCGCAAAAGGTGGACCCCACCACCCAAACAGTGGCGGTAGACGGACGGGCGCTGACCTATGCGCGGCACGTCTATTGGATGCTGAATAAGCCGGCGGGGATCCTGTGCGTATCCCGTGACCCCAAAGCACCCACTGTGGTGGATCTGCTCCCTGCCGACGAGCAGCGGCGGGGACTGTTCCCTGCGGGGCGGTTGGACAAGGATACCCACGGACTGGTGCTCATCACCGACGATGGGGATTTTGCCCATCGGATGCTCTCCCCCCGCCATCATATCCCCAAGACCTATTTGGCGCGGTTGGACAAGCCTCTTACCGAAATGGCAGCCGAGGCTTTCCGCGCCGGTCCCTTGTTGGAGGACGGCACGCAATGCCTGCCGGCGCAGGTGAAGGTGCTGGAAGAGGGGGAGCCCCCTCTGGTGGAGGTGGTCATCTATGAAGGCAAGTTCCATCAGATCAAGCGGATGTTTGCGGCTGTGGGTTGTCACGTGGAATGGCTCAAACGAATCAAGATGGGCGGCCTTGCGTTGGATGAAAATTTAGCCGAGGGAGAATGCCGCCTTCTCACGCCGGAGGAAAAGGATGGCATTTTAACCGAAAATTGAGGGTGATTTTCGTCATTATCACATACGTTTATAAATTATCCCCAGTTTATTCGGGAAAAGTTTGTGCAATTTAGGTATGGCTAATTGTGGGAATCCGTGGTATAGTATGAGCGTAGGATTTTACACCTTTTGCGGACGTTGTGTGCAAAGGGTGTCCGAAACATAAATTTTGGAGGTTTAGAACACTATGGCAAGTCTTTCTTTAAAGAACATCTACAAGAAGTACCCCGGCGGCGTGGTTGCCGTATCCGACTTCAATTTGGAGATCAAGGACAAAGAGTTCATCATCATGGTCGGTCCTTCCGGCTGCGGTAAGTCCACCACCCTGCGTATGATCGCCGGCCTGGAAGAGATCTCCTCCGGTGAGCTGTATATCGGCGACCGTCTGGTCAATGACGTGGCTCCCAAGGATCGTGACATCGCGATGGTGTTCCAGAACTACGCTCTGTATCCCCATATGACCGTGTTTGACAACATGGCGTTCGGTCTGAAGCTGCGCAAGACTCCCAAGGATGAGATCAAGCGCCGCGTGGAAGAGGCTGCTCGCATTCTGGATATCGCTCACCTGCTGGACCGTAAGCCCAAGGCCCTGTCCGGTGGTCAGCGTCAGCGTGTGGCTCTGGGTCGTGCTATCGTGCGTGAGCCCAAGGTCTTCCTGCTCGACGAGCCTCTGTCCAACCTGGATGCTAAGCTGCGTGCCCAGATGCGTACCGAGCTGTCCAAGCTGCACCAGAAGCTGGGTACCACCTTCATTTATGTTACCCACGACCAGACCGAGGCTATGACCATGGCCGATCGTATCGTGGTTATGAAGGACGGTCTGATTCAGCAGGTGGATACTCCCCAGCGTCTGTATGATCTGCCCTGCAATATGTTCGTTGCCGGCTTTATCGGCAGCCCCCAGATGAACTTCATCGAGTCCGTCATCGGCAAGAACGAGAAGGGCTACTATGTTGAGTTCGGTTCCGAGGATACCAAGACCCGCCGTGGTGTGAAGTATCAGATCCCGCTGCCGGCTGCCAAGCTGGAAGGCAAGGGCATCGAGGAGTACGTAGGCAAAGAGGTTATCATGGGTATCCGTCCTGAGGATGTCCACGACGAGCCCCGTCTGCTGGAAGAGTTCGCCGACTGCAAGGTGCAGGCTAAGGTGGAAGTTACCGAGTTGATGGGTGCGGAGACCTTCCTGTACGTCAACGTCGAGGGCTTTGACTTCACCGCCCGCGTGGAGCCCACCTCCACCGCTCACCCCGGCGACACCATCGAGGTTGCGCTGGAGAACGTGAAGATTCACCTGTTCGACAAGGACACCGAGCGCACCATCTGCAACTAATTATTGCATTCGAATCACCGCTACTGAATTCGGTAGCGGTGATTTTTTTGTAAACGGAAACGGCGCACGTGGGTGTAAAAACGATAAACGGTATATCTTTTGTGTGAGGAATGGAACGATGGTTTCGTGTAATAGATGAAAGAGCCGAGAACGGAGGTGAGCGTATGGATCGTGGCAGAAGTAGCTATCGGCGCCTGTGTAGACGGCGATATTAACGTTTCCTCGTTGGATGAACGGCACAAAATGCACCGATTTAAAGTCGGATAGCAAAGCACTCAGGGCACTATATCTTTATTTTTATAAAAAAAGACGATTTTTTGCTGTTTTTTTCTTGCAAATTGGCAAAAAATTGTATAAAATAATACTGGTATGTCTTGTCGGGGTCCTAGATCTCCACGGGACGTAAGAAAATAGCCGCCGCTTTACGCGGAGAGAGTATACGGAATCGGTCGCAGGGAGACTTCCCAAGCCCCACGATAGGTGTACCCTCTTGCGGATGGGCGGCCGATGTTGTGCAGAAAAGGAGTGCTTGTCATGTCCAACCGTATGTTCCAGGGAATCATCCACCAGACCAAAGAGGCGATCGATCGTACCGTGGGTATCGTGGATGAGAGTATGACCGTTATTGCTTGCAGTGATCTGGGGCGTGTGGGTGAGGCTTCCGTCCTTAACGAGGAGACCTTTGCTCAGACCGAGACCTTTGTGCTGGGTGGTTATACCTTTATGCCCTTCGGTTCTGTTCCGTATCACGAGTACGTGCTGTTTGTAGAGGGCGAGGATGAGAGCGCGGCGCGGTACGCGGCTTTGCTGTCTGTGTCCCTGACCAGCATCAAGCAGTTCTATGATGAGAAATTCGATCGCAGCAACTTTGTCAAGAACGTGATCTTGGACAACATTCTGCCGGGCGATATTTATCTCAAATCCAGAGAGTTGCGCTTTAACAACGACGTATGCCGTGTGGTGCTGCTCATCCGTATCCTGTCCCGCACTGAGACCTCTGCCTTTGAGGTGGTGCAGAATCTCTTCCCCGATAAGGCGAAGGATTTTGTCATCAGCATCAATGAGAGTGACATTGCCTTGGTCAAGGAAATCCGCTCCGGCACCGATCCTAAGGACTTGGAAAAGCTGGCACGCTCCATCGTGGATACTCTGGGCAGCGAGTTCTATACACAGGCCATCGTGGGTATCGGCACCGCTGTGGAGGGCATCAAGGAACTGGCCAGCTCCTTCAAAGAGGCACAGGTGGCACTGGAAGTGGGCAAGGTGTTTGATAACGATCGCCCCATCATCCGCTACGACCATCTGGGTGTGGCACGTCTGATCTATCAGTTGCCTACTACTTTGTGCGAGATGTTCCTGCGCGAGGTGTTCAAGAAGGGCTCCATCGAGTCTCTGGATCAGGAGACATTGTTCACCATTCAGAAGTTCTTTGAGAACAACCTGAACGTGTCCGAGACCTCCCGCAAGCTGTTTGTCCACCGCAATACGCTGGTATACCGTTTAGAGAAGATTAAGCGGCTTACCGGTTTGGATCTGCGGGAGTTTGACGATGCCATCGTATTCAAGGTTGCCCTGATGGTAAAGAAGTATCTCAGCGCCAACCCCGTCAAGTATTAATTACCCGGGGCTTTATGTAGTCGTTACATCCAGCCGTCGGCAGATTCTGTCGACGGCTGTGATTGGTTATTTCCAATGTTTTTCACTTGTGGCACGGACCATGGTATTGTATACTGATAGTCGATCCGTGAGCAATTTATAACGTAGAATTTTTCGCATCTTCGGATGCTTTATAGGATAGGAGGGCAGATCGTATGATCGAGTTCCAAGGGGTCTATAAGACTTACGGTACCGGCAGTCACGCGCTGGAAGACGTAAATTTGCATATCGATGACGGCGAGTTTGCCTTTATTGTTGGTGCCTCCGGCGCAGGTAAGAGTACCTTCCTCAAACTGATTATGCGGGAGGAAACTCCCACCGCCGGCGAGGTGATCGTAAACGGGTATCGTCTCTCCCGCTTGAAACGGAAAGAGGTGCCCTTTTTCCGTCGCACCATGGGTATCGTGTTTCAGGATTTCCGATTGATCAACTCTATGACCGTGTACGACAACATTGCTTTTTCCATGCGCGTGGTGGGTAAGAAAAAACGGGAGATCAACCGCCGCGTTAACTACGTGCTGGAACTGTTGGGCTTAGAGGGCAAGGGTAACCGATTTCCGCCTGAACTGTCCGGCGGCGAGCAACAACGCGTAGGTCTGGCCCGCGCGTTGGCCAATAATCCTTCGCTGATTATTGCGGACGAACCTACCGGCAATGTGGACCCTGAAATGTCCCACGACATTGTGGAGATGCTCACCCGCATCAACGAGAAGGGCACCACTGTTCTGATGGTCACTCACGAACACGAACTGGTACATCAATTTGACCATCGGGTCATCACCTTGAAAAACGGGCACATCGTGTCGGATACCGGCCGCCCCAATCGTCGCTCCACCATCTCCCTTGGGGATATGGTGACCGAGAAGGGAGGCGTCCTTGGATGAGAAAGAGAAAAAAAGAAAGAAAGACCAACGAATTACTGATGCCTCACGTAATCAAATATTTGATCAAAGAGGGCTGCCGTAACACTTGGCACAACCGCTTGATGGCGCTGGCCTCGGTGGGTGTGCTGGTGTGTTGTCTGCTGCTCACCGGTTTTTCCTATCTTATTTACGTCAATGTGGACAATATGTTCCAGAACGCTTATGAGCAGAACGTAATCGCCGTGTATCTCAACACCGACCAGACTGAGGAGCAGGTGATGGAGGTTGGTCTGACTCTGCGGAATATGGAGAATGTAGCCAAAGCGGATTATCTCTCCAAAGAGGAGTTTCTGGCCCAATACGGCGACGTGTTGCAGGATGAAACCATGAACAGCTTCGAAGGGGATAATAATCCCCTGCCGGATACGTATATCGTATCTATGACCGATCTGTCCCTGTTTCAGCAGACGGTGGATCGTATCGCCGCCCTGCCGGGAGTGGACGAGGTGTCCTACGATGCCAATACCGCCGCGGTACTTACCCGCGTACGGCAGGTGGTGCTGGCCATTGGTGGCAGTGTGATTATCGTATTGCTGTCGGTGTCCTTGTTCATCATCGTCAACACCATCAAGCTGACGGTATACAGCCGCCGCTTGGAGATCTACATTATGAAATCGGTGGGTGCCACCGACAGCTTTGTTCGTTTCCCCTTTGTGGTAGAGGGCGTGCTGTTGGGTCTGATCGCGGGCGGCGTGGGTTTCGGTCTCATTGCGGCTGTGTATCGCGCTTTGGTGAGCACCTTCGTATTCAGCAATCCCTTGCTGAACTTAGTGCCCTTTGCCCAGCAGTGGAAGCCCTTGCTTCTTGGATTCCTGGCAGGCGGTGTGCTGGTGGGTGTATGCGGTAGTATCATCTCCATGAGCCGCTACCTTAAACAGGAAGGGAGTATGCGGATATGATGCAACGTAAGCGCAGACGGCTGACGGCTCTGCTGGCAGCCACGGTGATGCTGTTGTCTCTCGGTTCCGCAATGCCCTCGGTTCCTGCCGAGGCGGCCAGCCTGACCGAGTTGGAAAATCAGCTGAAAAACCTGCAATCTCAGGAAAAGAAGATCAAGAACGAACTGGCGGCGGCCAGTTCGAATTTGGCGGCTAATAAGAACAGAAAAGAACTGTTGGATTCCCAGATTGAAAATGCCACCCAGCAGATCACGCTGTTGGAATCACAACTGTCCCAGCTGAGCACCAACATTCAGCAGAAGACGACGGCTATCGCCACAGCGGAGAGCGACATACAGAAGAAAGAGAGCGAGATCCGCGAGACCCACCGCCTATTGGGCGATCGGTTGCGCGCCATTGCCAAAAGTGGCAACCTGACCGGTATTCAGCGACTGCTCAATACCGACAATTACACGGAATATCTGCTTAAATCCAAGGCGGCGGAATGCATTGCCCGTCGTGACCAGCAGACGATGGATGAGTTAGAGGCGGCGCTGGAACAGATCCGCGTGCAGAAGAAAGAGCTGGAACAGCAGAAAGCGCAGGTAGAATCGGAGCGGGCGGCGGTCAAAAAGCTGAAAGCGGATGCCGACAGCAAAAAGAAGGAGCTGAACACCCTTCACGCAGCGGTACAAACCGAGATCCGCAAGTTGCAGTCCACGGTATCCGATTATAACTCTGACTTGAAAGAGACGCAAAAGAAGATTGCCCAAGCGGATGCCGCCATCGAGGCGCTGATTAAGAGCACCGCTTCGGTGGGTCGTTACGACCAGAATATGATGTATTGGCCGGTGCCTACGGTACGTGCCATCTCTTCCTATTACGGTCCTAGATGGGGCACTCAGCACAGAGGCTTGGATATCGCCAACGGCCCCATTCCCGTCTATGGAGAAAATATCGTGGCGGCAGCAGACGGCGTGGTAATCGCCGTGAACAGCACCAGTCGCTGGGGTACGGGATGGAGCTATGGCTACGGCTATTGCGTTATCATTGACCACGGCGTGGACAGCCAAGGCCGCACCATCCATACAATGTACGCCCACTGCTCGGCGATGTACGCTAAGGTAGGGCAGAAGGTGACCGGCGGTAAGACGGTCATTGGCAAGGCCGGCAACACCGGCAACGTGACCGGTCCCCACCTGCACTTTGAGGTGCGGGTCAATGGCGAGCGGGTCAACCCGTACCCCAACTACGTCCATCCCAACGTCAACTGAAACGAGGGAACGCTATGAAGAGAAAAATCAGTATCAGCACCACCATCACCCTGATCCTGCTGACGGCGGCATTGACCGTTTCGCTGACCATGCTGTTGGCGATGCGGCTGTTTAACAGCCAGCTTCAGCTGGTGGGTCAGCGGCAGGCAATGTATACCCACATCAACGACGTGGACAAAAAGGTGCGTCAGTATTATCCTGATCTGGACGAGGAAGCTTTGCGGCAGGGTATCACTCAAGGTTATATTTACGGCCTGAACGATCCCTACGCGGTGTATTATAACCCTGCCCGCTGGCTGGCAGAGAAGACCCGCCTGGCCGGCAAGGCCACAAACATGGGTTTGGCGTTGAGTTTGGACAGCCAGTTACGTGTGGTAGTCAGCCGCGTACAGAGTGATTCTGCGGCGGGTAAGGCCGGCGTCAAGGTAGGAGACGTGGTCACTGCGGTAGACGGTACCCCCGTGGCGGAAAAGAGTCTGTCTGAGTTGCAGACTCTCATCAGTACGGCTGAGAAGGTGCTGCTCACCATACAACGCGGCGAAGAGACCCACTCCTTTGAGATGACCGCCTTTGAGTATACGGTGCGTACCGTACAGGACGTTATGCTGGGAACGGTAGGCTATATTAAGATTACCGCATTCTACGACAACACGCCGGATCAGTTCCGTGCGGTTATCTCCTCCATGTTGGAAAAAGGTGTCACCGGTCTGGTGTTCGACCTGCGTAATAATGCAGGTGGTTCTCCGAAGGCGGTGCAGGAGATCCTTAACTACATTATGCCGCTGGGCAGTTATGGCACCTTGACCGACGTAAACGGTAACGTGACTAAGCTTAACACCTCCAACAGCAACCAGCTCAGTGTGTCCTCGGTAACCCTCGTTAACAGCGGCACCGCCGGTGAGGCAGAGTTTTTTGCCGGTGTGTTGCAGGATGCCAGTCTATCCACTGTGGTAGGACAGACCTCTGCGGGCAAGGCGAAATATCAGGAATATTTCGTGCTGGAATCCGACTCCTCCGCTGTTAAACTGACGGTGGGGCAGTACGGTCTGCTCAAAAGCGGTTCCTGGCAGGACGTGGGCATTGTTCCTGCCGTGCCGGTAGAGTTGCCGGCGGAACAGGCGGCGGTGTATCAGCTGCTCAAACCGGAGGAAGACGCTCAGGTGCAGGCGGCAGTGGAGCAGATCTCCACTGAGTCGCTTCTGCCGGATGTGGGGTCCACTACGACCACCACGACCACGGTGGAGAGCACCACCACGGGAAGCGAAACAGAAAGCACCACTACGACCACTGGAAACTAACGCAAACGAACGACTCTGCGGGCACCCGCAGGGTCGTTTTTTTCATTGACGATAGTCGAGCGGAGGTGTATAATTTAGATACAATACACTCCGGAGGGATCGGGGATGAACATAAAACAATTGAAATCACCGCTTTCTTTCGCTCAAATCGTTCTGTATGGGGCACTGTTTTGCGTGGGACTGTTCCATGTGTATACGGCTTGCTTGGTGGCGGCAATATTGCTGATAGGATTGACGGTGCGGCTGTGCCGCGTCGGCAGTCTGCGGGTAGTGATTACCCGAATGGGCGTGGCTCTGACCGTGATGATGGTTTTCTATGCCCTTACCGCTCTGTGGGGGGTAAGCGGCGGTGACGCACTGCTTGGATTTTTTAAGTTCCTGCCGGTAGTGCTGTATACGCTGGTGCTGATGCAGGAGGAGGACGGACGAGAGCGGGTATTGAACGGTCTGCCTTATGTGGCGGCGCTGATGACAGTGCTGTCGACGGTGGGCATGGCGGTTCCTGCTCTACGGGACTTCGTATCGGTTGCCGACCGACTGGGTGGTTTTTTGCAATACCCCAATACCTTTGCGCTTCTTTTGTTGGTGGCGCAGCTGTGGCTGATTACCAAGCCCTGTCCGCGATGGATGGACTATGGCTGTATAGCGGTACTGCTGGCGGGCATTTTGTATTCCGGCAGCCGTACGGTGTTGGTGCTGACCGTGCTGGCAAATGGGGTGGCTCTGCTCACCAACAAGAACCGACGCGTGCGGTGGATTACGATAGGATGTATAGCCGGCGGCGCGGCGGCGGTAGGTCTGTATTGCCTACTGACCGACAACTTCGAGGTGCTGACCCGCTATCTTCGTTTTTCTTTGACCGAGAGCACCTTTGTGGGACGCTTCTTGTATGCCTACGACGCTCTGCCGGTGATTCTGCGTCATCCTTTCGGTCTGGGTTATATGGGATATTATCATCTGGAACAGAGTATTCAAAGTGGTGTGTATAGCGTGCAGGCAGTGCACAACGATCTGTTGCAGATTATGTTGGATGTGGGATGGCTTCCTGCCCTTCTGCTGTTGGGAGCGGCGGTATGGTTTTTGCTGAATCGCCGTGTTGCGTGGCGGTATCGGGGTATAACGGCGGTGATGCTGGCCCACGCCTGCTTCGACTTTGACTTGCAATTCGCGGCGGTGTTTATGCTGCTGGCAACGGTAGTGGCGGATACCCCGATTAAGGAGATCGCCTTGCGCCGTAAAGGGTTGTTTGTTACCGCCGCCACGGTGTTGACGTTGCTTTCCCTATACGTGGGTACCGCCCAAGGATTGGGACGATTTGGCAAGACCGAGGCAGCTTATGCAATGTATCCCATTAGCCAGACCATTGCGGTCAACCGTCTTAACGAACTAAATGACGCGGCAGAGCGGGAGGCGTTGGCGGATGGGATTCTCAAAAGGAATCCCGACGTGCCGATGGCCTATTTGCACAAGGCAGCCAATGCTTACGCAAAAGGGGATTTCGGTCAGGTGATCCGCCATATGGATCGGGTGTTGGATTTGGCGCCCTTCTCCACCGAGAACTATCGCCAATACGCCCAGTGGATGCGTATCGGTGCTCTGCTGTATCGGCAGGCGGGCAGTCAGACCAGCGCAGACATATGCAATAAGAAACTGGTGGAGGTGGCACGTCGGCTGGAAGCCTTGCCCACCTGCCTGAGCCCCTTGGGACAGCAGATCAAGGATCAACCGGACACCTCCTTGCCCGATGAGATTACGGAATATTTGGCTCAGTTAGAGAAAGAGGAAACGCAATGAAACGATGGTGCATAGGAATAGCGGTCGTACTTCTGCTGACAATGGTCAGCGGTTGCGGTGACTCCTCCTCTGTGACGGTGTACGATGCCGCAGGGCAGGTGTTGGCGGTGATAGACACAGTAGATTTTGAGGACAGTACCCTGACCGATGCCGGTTACGGCGATTATTTGCGGCTGGCCCTGTCCGAAGCGGTGACTGCATTGGTACAGACTGACGGTGTAAGCGAGAAACGGGCTGCCCAACGGCTGTTTAGCGGGGGGTATGAGCTCTACACCGCCTTTGATGGGGCGGTGTATGCGGCCTTGCGGGACACCTATGAGGCGCAGGGAGAAGACAGCGCTTTCGGCAGTGCTGTAACGGATTTGAAAGGCGCTTTGTGCGCCGTTTACAGCGGTGGAGGAGAAGGCTACTGTGCGTTGCCCCAGTCTCCTCATTCCGCCATCAAGCCGCTGAGTGTATATGCGCCGGCTATGGATGCAGGGCTCATTCATTGGGGCACCCGCCTGACCGATGAACCTTATAAGCGCATCGAGGGAGAGGGCGGACGGCTCACCGACTGGCCTTCAAACGCTACGGGAAAATACTCCTATGAAAAGGAGAGTTTAGCGGAGTGTGTCCGCTATTCTCTCAACACAGCGGCAGTGCATTGCCTGAAAGATTACGGGGTATCCCGCTCGGTGGAATTTTTGCAGAACCAACTGGGCGTGGATCTAAGTGCCGAGGTGTCCCGTATGGAGGCGGGCGGCGAAGAGGAGATCATCGGTAATATTGCGCTGGGCTCCTTAGTGAATGGCGTTACCCCCGTGGAGTTGGCGGGATATTATCAGATATTCGGCAATGAGGGTGCCTATCAGCGCCCCTATGCGCTGACCGAACTGCGGCGACAGGGGAAGACGGTGTATACCGCCGTATACGCCCCCCGTCAGATCATCAAGGCCTCCACTGCAGGGGTGATGAACCACCTGTTGCAAGAGGTGACCCGTCGGGGCGCCACAGGCGAGGCGGCGGCCTGTGAAGGATTGGAGGTAGCGGGCAAGACCGGCACCGGCGACCGCAGTGAGAGCAACTGGTTCGTCGGGGTCACCCCCGAATACAGCGTTGCCCTGTGGCACGGCCCTCGGGAAGGGGGCAATCGGGCGGCGCAACTGTTTGCGTCTGTGATTGAGAGGATGCCCGCCCACACGCAAACCGCGTTCTCTGAGGTGGCTGGGGTGCACAAAGGCTATTTTTGCAAGGAAACGGGGTTGCTTTTCACCCGCAAGTGCAGTAAAATAGAAACAGGCTATTATGCCAGCGAGCAGACACCGACCGTCTGCAAGGGGCATTGATATAGTAAACGAATTATTTTTTAGAGAGGTGTTGCAAGTGAAACAAGGCAAACGACTGTTGGCTTCTGTATTGGCGACGATGCTGCTGTTAACGGCTATGCCGCTGACCGGTCTGACGGCTATGGCAGAGGATGGGATAGTACTCCCCTTTGACTCGCCGATGACGGTTAGGGTGGATCCGGAGGAGTATACCTACGTGTATTTCACCCCTACGGAGGATGGTGTATTTCACATCTATTCCGCCGGTAATAGCATCGATCCCGTATGTTATCTGTACGAAGGAGAAAATGAGATTACCTCCGACGACGACGGTGGTACGGATAGGAATTTTTCTCTCTATGCTTCTTTGCGTGCCGGAACTACGTATGAACTGAGAATCGAATCCTTTAACGAGTATGCGGGCAATATTGTGGTGCGCGCGGAGGCTTCGGATATTGTTTCCGTGGACTTTGAAGATATGACCATCATTTATGATGCGAATTCCTACCGAGATTCGGATTGGGTCGACGGTGAGTACGTAGAGTGGAAAGTCCAAGATTATAACTATAATCTTCGCTGCACCATCACCAAAAAAGACGGAACTTTCCTTACGGAAGAGGATATATATATTGACGCTACCGTAGCCGATAATCAAGGTTATGGCAATGAATGGGAAGCGGGTCAAGCCTATACGGCAACGGTATCGGCCCTCGGTTTCACCGACACCATCACCGTAAAGGTGTTGGAGCAACCCATTCAATCGGTGACCGTAGTAAAAAGTCCTATCGTCGAGCGCGCTAGTGGACGGTGGACTACCAGCGAATATTGGGATGAAGATTTAGAAGAGTGGGTGGAATCCCCGAAGTATTGGTTTTATGACTGGTATGTCTATATACCGGACGAAGTGATTCTTCATATGAAAGACGGTTCTACCATAACCTTGTCAGAAAGTAACGACTATCGGTATAATTGGAATGGAATCGAATTTTATGCCGATGCTTATAGTAATAATCAGAGCTATGAGCATCCTTGGGTACCCGAAGGGGAAAATACTGTATGGGGATATGTTGAGGGTGCGGGATACGAATATACTTACAATGTGGAGATTGTGGAGAATCCTATCGCTTCGGTAACGGTGCAACCGAATTATGTGTTGGAGCATATTGATGGTTTTTGGACCACGGACGAATATTACGATGAAAACGGCGTGTGGACCGAAAGTCCCGAGTATTTTAAATATCACGATTCCTGTGAAAACATCACGATTACCTTTAAGGATGGCTCAGAAAAGTTTTTGGCTGGCATGCAGTCGTTTTATTGGAATGGATATGAGTTTTATTTTAGTGCCGTTAATAATCAGGATTATTTCAACCAGTGGGAAGTAGGTAAAAATACCGCATATGGAATGGTTGCCGGCTTTGAGTTCTCTTATGATGTTTACGTTCTGGAACATGAAGAAAACGATCAGTTTGAGTATGCTATCGCCGATGACGGCGCCATTATCCTCGATTTTTATGAGGGAGAAAAGATTTTGGAAATCCCTGCCGTCATTGGTGATCATCCGGTTGTGAGCGTGTCCGAATTGCACTGGAACGAGGAAGTAGAAGAATTGATCATTCCTGACTCTGTGCGATTCTTAGATAGCGGCCTGTTTTGGAACTTTGTGGGTTTGAAAAAAATCCATTTCGGAGCCGGAGTGTCGGATATAGGATCGGATTCTCTTAGTTGTTTGTATCTGGAAGAGATTACAATTTCTCCTGACAATCCCAATTACTGTGTCAAGAACAACGTCCTGTACAATAAGGAGATGACCAGGATTGTTGCCTTGGCGGCGGGGGCGATGACGAGCTATGAGGTGCCGGCCTCGGTGAATAACATCGATGTTCTGTTCTACTATGATGGGATTGCGATTACCATTGCGCCGGACAACAAACATTTTGTTTCTGAAGACGGAGTGACCTATGATAAGGATAAGACTCTTATCCTTTGGGCAGACAAGAACCTCTCCGGTACCTACGTGATGCCCAATACGGTGGAACGAATCTCGCCCAATGCTTTCCGCGGTTGCGAGGGACTGACTCAGGTGACCGTTTCCTCCAAGGTGACAGACATTGCTTACGGCGCTTTTGCCGATTGTACTGCGTTGAACAAGGTGGAGTTGCCCGCCAATCTGGTCACGATCGATGAAGAAGCTTTTATGAATGATAAGGCGTTGGCCGCTGTTTCGTTGCCGAATACGCTGAAAGAAATTTGGGGCCGTGCGTTTATGGATGCCGGTCTGACCTCGCTTAAACTGCCGGATTCGGTCCGTACAGTCGAGAGTAAGGCCTTCCGAGGCACTCCGCTGACCTCTCTGCAATTGGGCAATTCTCTTGGCTGTATTGGTATAGAATGCTTCGCATATACCGCGATCCACTCGGTGGTGCTTCCCGACAGCCTTGTGGTATTGAGATCTGGCGCCTTCGAGGGCTGCGGCAATCTGGAATCGGTTACCTTCGGCAAGAATTTGACCGATATCTTCGGTTGGACTTTCTATGATACAGCATTGACTACATTAACGCTTCCAGCCCATATTGAATATGTGGGCGAGTACGCCTTTGCGCATTCTCAATTGACCGAAGTGGTGTTCGGTAATCCTGCCGTGTATCTTGGCGATGGCGCTTTCTCCGGTTGTCCTCTCAAAGCGCTGAGTTTGGGCAATCAGATGCAGTGTATCCCCGATTATGCATTCAGCGGCACGGATATTCAAACCCTGAAGGTGCCGGATAGCGTTACCTCCATTATGTACGGCTCCTTTATGGGCTGTGAGTTGCTGACTGACATCGACATCCCCACCGGCCTGACGGAGATGGGCGGCGAGGTCTTTGCCGGCACTGCGTGGCATGAGAACCAACCGGACGGTGTGGTATATCTTGAGCATGTGGTTCACGATTATAAGGGTGAAATGCCTGAGAACGCAAAACTGGTCATCAAGAATGGCGTTACGGTGATTGCCGATTACGCATTTGCCGGTTCTCCCGAAGAGCAGGATAATCTGCGGGAGATCTACATTCCGGCTTCGGTGGAACATTTTGGTTATGAAATTTTTGGTTGGAATGAGAACCTGACCATCTCCGGCGTGGCCGGATCCTATGCTCAGGAGTACGCCGAGGCGTACGGCTATACCTTCGTAGCCAAGACCCTCAATGGCTGGGTCAAGTCCGGCAACGACTGGACCTATCATAAGAACGGCGCTATGGCGATCAACCAGTGGATCAAGGACGGCGGCAAGTGGTATTATCTGAACCAGAACGGCATTATGGCCGCCGACACCTTTGTCAAGGATTCTCAGGGTCTGGTGTATCTGGAGAAGAACGGCGTCATGTCTACCGCCAGCGGTTGGGTTAAGTCCAACGGCAAGTGGTATTACCTGAGCAAGGGTTATGCCGCTGTGTCCAAGTGGGTCAAGGACTCCAAGGGCTGGGTCTATCTGGGCTCTGACGGCGTAATGGTCACCAACGGCTGGGCTAAGGACGGCTCTTATTGGAGCTATCTGGGCTCTGACGGCTATATGGTGAAGGATAAGTGGATCAAGGACGGCGGCAAGTGGTACATTCTGGATAAGAACGGCCACATGGTTTCCAACGCGTGGAAGAAAGACTCCAAGGGTTGGGTGTACGTCGGTGCCGACGGCGCGATGAAGACCCACGCCTGGGTTAAGGATTCCGTGGGTTGGTGCTATGTGGGCGCCGACGGTTATGCGGTTACCAACTGCTGGAAGAAGGATAGCGTCGGCTGGTGCTACCTGAACGGAAGCGGCTCCATGACCAAGAATGCTTGGATCGAGGATGGCGGCAAGTGGTACTTCTTAGACCAGAACGGCTATATGGCGACCAATGCTTGGAAGAAGGATTCCAAGGGTTGGGTGTACGTCGGTGCCGACGGTGCTATGCTTGTCAACGCTTGGTGTAAGGACTCCAAGGGTTGGTGCTACGTGGGCGCTGACGGTTACGCCGTGACCAACTGCTGGAAGAAAGATTCCAAGGGTTGGATTTGGCTGGATAAGAACGGCTCTATGACCAAGAACGCTTGGGTTAAGGACGGCGGTAATTGGTATTATCTGGACGGTAACGGTTATATGGTCGCCAATAAGTCTTTAAAGATCGGCAATAAGACCTACAACTTTAACGCCTCCGGTGTGTGCACTAACCCCTGATTTATAACAGGATAATAAGGGTGGCGGCTTCTGAATAGGGAGCCGCCGCTTCCTTTTTCTTTTATCAGTCTTGCTTTTATAAAAGAGGGTTGCCAAATCGGGAAAAATAAGGTATAATAATAAAGTACAAGAGGAATGTCGTCTGTCGATGCACACTCCTCAATCGAAAGGAGAGGAAGAAATGAAGAAACTGATGGCTTTGTTGTTGGCGCTGACCTTGATGTGCGGGATGGCGACAATGGTCTACGCAGAGGATAGTATCTATAATGACGATGAGTTGGATTGGTCCGATGTGGCGGATATTGATCCTGCCGATGTGAAGTCCGTCTCCATCCGCACCCTGCCGGACAAGGTAGTTTATGCGTATGGTGAGGCGCTGGACACCACCGGCCTTACGCTGTTGGTGGTGTACGGCGAGAATGAGCGTATTGTTCTTTTCGGTGATTACGTGGTGAGCGGTTACGATGCCGAGGCGGCGGGCGAACAGACGATTACTGTCACCGCGTTGGGCAAGAGTGTCACTTTCACCGTGACCGTGAATGCCAAGGAGGAGCCCGACGTACCCGTCGAAGTCAAGAACGGTTGGATCAAAGAGAATGGTAAGTGGGCCTATTACGTCAATGACGTGAAGACGGTCAACGCATGGAAGAAGGACTCCAACGGCTGGTGTTATCTGGGCGCCGACGGTTATATGCTCACCGATAAGTGGGTCAAGGACTCCGTGGGTTGGTGCTACGTGGGCGCCAACGGTTACTGCGTCACCAACACCTGGAAGAAGGATTCTGTGGGTTGGTGCTATCTGGACGAGAACGGCCGTATGGCTACCAATAAGTGGGTCAAGGACTCCATTGGCTGGTGCTACGTGGGTGCCGATGGCTATGCGGTCACCAACTGCTGGAAGAAGGACAGCGTCGGCTGGTGCTACCTGAATGCTTCCGGCTCGATGGTCAAGAACAACTGGGTCAAGACCGACGGCAAGTGGTACTATCTGGACGGTAACGGCTATATGGTGTCCAACAAGTGGATGAAGGACTCCAAGGGCTGGGTCTATCTGGGCTCTGACGGTGCCATGGCTACCGACAAGTGGGTCAAGGACAGCGTGGGTTGGTGCTACGTGGGCGACGACGGCTACGCGGTTACCAACTGCTGGAAGAAGGATTCCAAGGGCTGGTGCTATCTGGATAAGAACGGTCGTATGGTATACGACACGTGGGTAGGCAGCTACTACGTGGACGCCAACGGCTATTGGGTTGAATAAGCAGTAAAAAGGACCGATACGGGATTTCCTGTATCGGTCCTTTTCTGTGTGTATTTATTTCACGGTGATCGTGTAGTTGACCCGATGGACGGCACCGCCGTCCAAGTGGATCATATCTGCCTTTTCTTCCAGATTTTCCCAGAGATTCTCAGCAGAGGGCCCCATGGTCCAAGGCTCGATGCAGACAAAGGGTGCCTCGGTCTTGGGACAGTGCCAAAAACCCACGTAGGGATAATCGGAATAGGTCACGTGAAGACTGTGTTCGCTCACGGTGCTGCGTAGGGTCACACCCCTGGCGGCATCCTTGACAAAGATGGCATCCTCGTCAAAGAGGCTGTGGCGCAGTGGCAGACGGCAGCCCTCCTCCAAGGTCAGCGCCTTCATCTTGCCGGTGAAGAAGCAGTTTTCTGCTAACTCAAAGGCCAAGGGCTGACATACCTCGTCAAACTCCAACACATAATCCTCAAAGGACTCTCCCTCGGTTAAGGGAACGTTAAAGCCGGGGTGACCACCCACGGCAAAGGGCATGGGCTCGGTCCCCTCATTGTGGACGATGGTGGTGACCGAAAGACGATCCTCCGACAGAGAGTAGGTCATCTCCACCGCGAAGGGAAAGGGGTAGGCGGCCAGCGTCTCCTCGTTGGAGGTGAGTTGCAGGGTCAGGCTGTCCGCCTTCTGGTGTAGCACGCTCCACTCCATATTACGGGCGAAGCCGTGGGAGCCTAATTCATAGCGCTGGCCCCGATAGGTATAGCCGCCGCCGGCTAAGCGGCCACAGACGGGGAATAGGTTGCTGGCACGGCGGGACCAATAGGCATTGTCTCCCTGCCAAAGATATTCCACGTCGTTGTCGGTGCGGCGGATGGACTGTAATTCTGCGCCCAAGCTACTCACCTTCACCCGCAGAGTGTCGTTTTCCAATATATACATCATGGTCAGGATTCCTCCTTATTTGTTGTTTGCATGATTTATTGCAGTATACCATAGTTTGCCGTTTCTGGCAAGGGGTTATACCCAGAAAGGACTTGACAATTGACGGCGTGAATGGTACACTTAGTTCAAAGTGTTGATGGGGACGGCTTGCGATGAGCTGATGCAGAGAGCGCTCGGTTGGTGAGAGGGCGTGATGCCGCCGCAAATAGCCCACCACCCCGGAGCGTGCGCCGACATAAGGTGCGACGGCTGACCCCGTTATCGGTCGCATAAGCGCTGTCTTAGGACGGCGGAAATTGGGTGGAACCACGTAGCTGATGCTTCGTCCCTTTGTTGGGACGGAGCTTTTTTATTTTTGGATTGGAGGAATAGACTATGTTGAACATTACCCTGCCCGGTGGCGTGATTCGCGAGGTGGAGAACGGCACCACCATCGACGCCCTGTGCCGCGACATCTCCATGGGTCTGTACCGCAACGCCTGCGCCGCTCACGTAAACGGTAAGGTGGCTGACTTGCGCAACGAACTGACCGAGGATTGCGAGGTTGCCATCCTGACCTTTGACGACCTGGACGGTCGCAAGGCCTATTGGCACACCGTGTCCCACGTGATGGCTCAGGCTATCAAGCGTCTGTATCCCGAGGTCAAGC
>JAZNJO010000026.1:0-3854 GCA_045578085.1 Acutalibacteraceae bacterium
CCTGACGAAAGTATTTCGCCCTCTGTCCCCAACGGGACAGGGGGCTTTTTTGTTCCGAATATAAAAGAGGAGAGATTTCCCATGCAGATTTACGAAGAACTCAGAGCCCGTGGGCTCATCGCGCAGGTTACGGATGAAGAAGAAATCCGTGAACTGGTGAACAACGGCAAAGCCACGTTCTACATTGGCTTTGACCCCACTGCCGATTCTCTGCATGTGGGCCATTTCATGGCACTGTGCCTCATGAAGCGCTTGCAGATGGCCGGTAACAAGCCCATTGCCCTCATCGGCGGCGGCACGGCCATGATCGGTGACCCTTCCGGCAGAACGGATATGCGCTCCATGATGACCAAGGAGACCATTCAGCACAACTGCGACTGCTTCAAAAAGCAGATGGAGCGTTTCATCGAGTTCGGTGAGGGCAAGGCGGAGATGGTGAACAATGCCGACTGGCTGATGGATCTGAACTATGTGGAGGTCCTGCGTGAGGTGGGTGCCTGCTTCTCGGTCAACAATATGCTGCGTGCCGAGTGCTATAAGCAGCGTATGGAGAAGGGTCTGTCCTTCTTAGAGTTCAACTATATGATCATGCAGTCCTACGACTTCTACCGTCTGTTCCAGACCCACGGCTGTAACCTGCAGTTCGGCGGCAATGACCAGTGGAGCAATATGCTGGGCGGCACCGAGTTGACCCGCCGTAAGCTGGGTAAGGATGCCCACGCCATGACCATTACTCTGCTGCTCAACTCCGAGGGTAAGAAGATGGGTAAGACCGCCAGCGGCGCGGTGTGGCTGGATCCCAACAAGACCCCGCCTTATGACTTCTACCAGTATTGGCGCAATGTGGGGGATCAGGACGTGCTGAAATGCCTGCGGATGCTCACCTTCCTGCCCATCGAGCAGATCGACGAGATGGATAAGTGGGAGGGCAGCCAGCTCAACACCGCCAAGGAGATTCTGGCCTACGAGCTCACCGCGTTGGTTCACGGCAAGGAGGAGGCGGAGAAGGCTCAGCAGGCCGCCCGCGCCCTGTTCTCCGGTGCCGGAAATACCGAGAATATGCCCACCACCGTTATCCCCGATGCCGTGGGTATGGGTATTCTGGATGTGATGGCCACTGCCGGTCTCGCTGCCTCTAAGGGCGAGGCCCGCCGTTTGGTGCAGCAGGGAGGCGTGTCGGTCAATGATGTGAAGGTGACCGATCCCACCGCCACCTTGTCCGAGGCAGACTTTGCCGATGGCGCCGCCATCATCAAGAAGGGCAAGAAAGTCTATCACAAGATCACCTTATCCTAATTATAAAAGCCGCCGCTTAAAAAACGGCGGCTTTTTTTGTCTTTTCGCGATTTAACTCTTTACATTGTGAAAGTGATGGTGTATAATGGGTGTAGAATGCTATATCCAAAGGAGGGTATCCCATTGAATAGCAAGATCAAGAGTAAAGAAGCGGACTTTTTGTTTGACGCCATCCTTCAATTGCAGAATCAGGAGGAGTGCTATATGTTTTTTGAGGACCTGTGCACGGTGCAGGAACTCAAGGCTCTTTCTCAGCGCTTAGTGGTGGCCAAGATGCTCAGCGACGGACGGGTATACAGCGACATTGTCAAGGCTACGGGCGCTTCCACCGCCACCATCAGTCGGGTCAACCGCTCCTTGGAGTACGGTTGCGATTCCTATTCGATGGTGTTTGGCCGTATGGACGAGGAGAAAAAGCAGGTATGAACGGATATGGGGCATTTGCCGCCTTTTATGATGCCCTGACCGAGGATGTGGACTACGCCGCCTGGGCAGACTATCTGCTGGCGGCGTTTTCGCGCCACGGGGGACGGGTACAGTCGGTGCTGGATCTCTGCTGTGGCAGCGGCAGTCTGTCGCTGGAATTGGCCGGGCGTGGCTGTGAGGTCATCGGCGTGGACTCGTCGGCGGATATGCTGGCGGTGGCGCGGGAGAAGGCCGCGGACGAGGAGGCGGACATTCTATTTCTTTGTCAGGATGCACGGCAGCTGGACCTGTACGGCACGGTGGACGGTGCGGTGTGTATGTTGGATAGCCTGAGCCACATCCTCCACACCGAGGACCTGCGGGAGATTTTCCGCCGCTTGGGGCTGTTCATTGCCCCCGACGGACTGCTGATCTTTGACGTGAATACCCCCTATAAGCACGCCCACGTGCTGGGGGATAACGCCTTTGTGTTTGAGCGGGAGGAGTTTGTGTGCACCTGGCGCAACCGCTATCTCCCCGCCACCCACGAGGTGGAGATGGTGCTGGACTTCTTCTTGGAGGAAGAAGGAGGCACCTACACCCGCTATACCGACTTAGTAAGAGAGCGGGCATACAGCCTGCCTACCTGGAAGAACCTGCTCACCGAGGCAGGATTTGATCTGCTGGGTGTGTACGATGAGCGGCGGTTCACCGCCCCCGCCGAGGACGCCCAGCGCTGGGTGCTGGTGGCGCGGAATCGAGCCATACATCAACGAAACGATTGACGGAGTGACTGACTATGGGTAAACTGATACGTTGCCTGACCCGAGATGCTACGGTGATGGCGCTTTTCTTGGATTCCACCGATATGGTAGCGCGGGCGGAGCAGATTCATCAGCCCTCGGCGGTGGTCACCGCCGCGCTGGGCCGCCTGCTCACCGCCGCGTCCATGATGGGCGTGATGATGAAGGGCAAGGAGGACAGCCTGACCCTCAAACTGGCGGGAGACGGCCCTGCGGGCACCGTGATGGCGGTGTCGGACAGTGGCGGTAACGTGCGGGGCTATGCCCAGAATCCCATTGTGGAGATCCCTCTCAAGCCCAACGGCAAGCTGGACGTGAGCGGGGCCGTGGGCACCGAGGGCCAGCTGTGGGTGCTGCGGGATAACGGCGCTCCCGAACCCTACGTGGGCTGCACCCCCTTGGTGTCGGGGGAGATCGCAGAGGACGTAACCAGCTACTATGCCACCAGTGAGCAGACCCCCACGGTGTGCGCGCTGGGCGTGTTGGTGAATCCCGACCTGACGGTGCAGGCGGCGGGGGGACTGCTGTTGCAGCTCTTGCCTTTCTGCCCCGATGAGGTCATTGATAAGGTGGAGGCCAATGTGGCGAAGTTGCCGCCGGTGACGGCGATGCTGGCACAGGGGATGACCCCCGAGGAGATCTGTGCGCTGGCGCTGGACGGAATGGAGTACGACGTGCTGGATACCTATGAGCCCGCCTACCGTTGCACTTGCTCGCGGGAGAAGGTGCTGGGCGCCTTTGCGGCCATGCCCACGGAGGATCTGCTGACCCTGCCCGACGAGCAGGGGGTGGCGGAGGCCACCTGCCGTTTCTGCGATGCGGTGTATCGTTTCACTCGTGAGGAGCTGGAAGCGCTGGCCGCCCGACGGAGCGAAAAATAAGAGAAAATACAGCCGCGGAGCCGCCTGCTTCGCGGCTTTTTTCGCCCTCGGTGAGAGCGGCAAAAACTTTTTCGAAAATTGGCAAAAACCCCTTGACAAAAGCGGTGTGGTAGTGTATTATAAATGGCGTCGCTTGTAGCGATGGCCGGTACGGAAGCATAGCTCAGCTGGTAGAGCACCTGCCTTACAAGCAGGGGGTCACAGGTTCGAGCCCTGTTGTTTCCACCATATTTGGATTTGGCCCGGTAGTTCAGCTGGTTAGAACGCTAGCCTGTCACGCTAGAGGTCGACGGTTCGAGCCCGTTCCGGGTCGCCAAATTTGCCCAGATAGCTCAGTTGGTAGAGCAGTGGACTGAAAATCCACGTGTCGCTGGTTCGATTCCGGCTCTGGGCACCATATCTGCGGCTGTAGCTCATCTGGTAGAGCGCCACCTTGCCAAGGTGGAGGTAGCGAGTTCGAGCCTCGTCA
>JAZNJO010000027.1:0-15061 GCA_045578085.1 Acutalibacteraceae bacterium
GCGGCGGCGATGAAGGTGGCGGGATCGTCGCTGTATTCCACGATGTCGATCTTCTCGCCGCCCAGTTCCTCTACGATGCCGGCTACACGGGCACCCCGCTGACCGATGCAGGCGCCTACGGCGTCCACATTCTCGTCGTGGGACAGCACCGCCATCTTGGTGCGGCTGCCCGCCTCGCGGGAGACGGACTTGATCTCCACGGTGCCGTCGAAGATCTCGGGCACCTCATTCTCGAACAGACGGGTCACCAGACCGGGGTGGGTACGGGAGACCAGCGCCCGCAGGCCCTTCTCGGTCTCCTTGACGTCCACCACGTAGACCTTCAGGTGAGCGCCCTCGGTGATCACGTCGCTCTCCATCTGCTCAGATTTGGGCAGGACGGTCTCGCCCTTACCCACCTGCACGGTGGCGGCACCCGAACGGGGATCGATGCGGGTGGCGGTGGCGGTGACCAGCTCCTGCTTGCGGCGGTGGAATTCCTGCGCCTGCTGATTCTTCTCCGCCTCACGGATGCCCTGACGGATCACGTGCTTGGCAGACTGGGCGGCGATGCGGCCGAAGTGCTTGGGATCCAGCTTGATGTCGATGATCTTGCCGATCTTGGCCCGCTTGTTGTACTGCTGCGCCTGCTCCAGGGTCAGCTCCTCATCGGGGTTCTGCACCTCTTCCACCACGGTCTTGCGCAGAGCCACGGAGAAGTCGTTGGTCTCGGGATCCATCACCACGATGATGTTCTCGTCACCGCCGAAGTCCTTCTTGACCGCCACCACGATGGCTGCCCGAATGCGTTCCAGCAGATACTCCACGTCGATTCCCTTTTCCTTGGCCAACAGTTTGAGCGCTTCAAAAAACTCGTTGATTTCCTTGTTCGTCATAGTCTTTACCTCCACCGGCCGTGACGGCCGTAATGATAACGGAATTATTCCTCTGCGCCGTCCTCGTCCCACTGGTCGATGGCACGGATGGCGGCAACTTGCTTCTTGTCAAAGGTGAGGGGGGTGCCCTCTTCGGTCTCGATGGTGAAACCGTCCTCCCAGCCGATCAGCAGACCGGCCATCTCCCGCTGACCGCTCTCGTCGGGGCGGTACAGGGTCAGGGTGACGGGATACCCTTCATAGTAGGCGTAGTGTTCGGGGCGGGTCAGCTCACGATCCGCACCGGGAGAGGTGACCTCTAAGCAGTAGGACTGGGGGATGGGATCCGCCTCGTCCAGCACGGGACTCAGTCGACGGGATACCGCCACGCAGTCGTTGATGGACACCGGTTCCACCTCTTTGTCAATGACCACTCGTAAAATCCAGGTGGCCCCTTCCTTGACAAAGCGGATGTCCCACAGCATGAGCCCCAGCTCGGCAGTGATGGGCTCCGCCAAGGGCGCTACCGCACCGGCGACGCCGCCGGGAGCGGAAGGGTTCTTTGCCATATACACAACCTCCTTTGACAATGAGAAAGGAGCGGGTCGCCCCACTCCTTTGCCTTTCCTTTATTCAACACCGATAGTATAGCACGGATAGGCAAAAAATGCAAGCCTTTTTCGCAATTTCGGCGAAAAAGGGTAAACCGAGGGCTACGGACGCGGTTTTTTCGTCAGTTTCCATCAAAAAGCGGAGGGTAAAATGGTGTAATAATAAAAACGTCCCCCGACACGCGGTCGGGGGTCGACGGGCATTAATCGAAATAATAGGGTTTGCCGCTCTTGGCCGACTCGTAGATACCCTCCAGAATACGGGTCACGCAGTAGGCCTGCTCCGGCTTGGTGATGGGGGCCTCGCCGCCACGGCAGGCCTCGATCCACAGACGCTCCTCCAAGCACTCGGGGGAAGCACCGCCGTCGCCCTCGTAGAAGGCGGCGCCGCCGGCGCTGAAATCGGGCTTAAACACGTACTGGCGGTTGTTGCGGATGCCATTGATGCGCAAACCATCGTACATATCGCCGCCGGCCTTGGTGCCGCAGACGGAGCAGACCGCCTCGCGGACTTCCAGAGAGTTCAGGGCCCAAGAGGACTCTAATACGATGGTGGCGCCGTTCTCCATCACCACGAAACCGAAGGCGCTGTCCTCCACGGAGAATGCGTCGGGATCCCAGCTGTCCCAAGCGTTACCCTGATCGGTGTCCTTGTTCAGCTTGTGATAGGTGGTGCCCACGCAGTACTTGGGCTTGTAGTTGTCCATGATCCACAGGGTCAGATCCAGCGCGTGGGTGCCGATGTCGATCAGGGGGCCGCCACCTTGCTCATACTCATTGAGGAACACGCCCCAGGTGGGAACGGCGCGACGGCGGATGGCGTTGGCCTTGGCGAAGTAGATGTCACCGAAGGTGCCGGACTCGGACTCTTTCTTCATATACAAAGAGTCGCCGCGGAAACGGTTCTGATAGCCGATGGACAGCAACTTGCCGGTGCGGATGGAGGCATCCAGCATCTTCTTGGCCTCGGCGGAGTTGATAGCCATGGGCTTCTCGCACATCACGTGCTTGCCGGATTCCAGAGCGTCCACGGTGATGAAGCTGTGGGAGCGGTTGGGGGTGCACACGTGCACCACGTCGATGCTCTCGTCTTTAAGCAGCTCTTTGTAATCCTCGTACACCTTGGCGTCGGGGGTGCCGAACTTCTTGGCGGCTGCCTCCGCCTTTTCGAGAATGATGTCACAGAAAGCCACCATCTCGCAGTTCTCTACCTTGGACAGGGCGGGCATGTGTTTGTTGTTGGCGATACCACCGCAACCGATGATACCAATGCGGGTAATTGTTTCTGCCATAACGGACACTCCTTAGTTTTGTTTAATTTATCTACAGGCCACCCTGCCGGCGGCTCTGTGTGACGGAAAAGGGGATCACAGCAGGAATTGCTTGATGTAGTCCCGCGTAAAGAGAACGCCCTTGTTGCCCAATTCGCCGCTCCAGGTGGCGGAGTGGGGCTCGATGCTCAGATCACCGTCGTAGCCGCGGGCGTACAGGATGGCGAAGAGGGAGGGCCACTGAATATCGTCCATACCGGCGGGGGGATCGTCCACCCACCGCTTACCGGCGTGGCAGGTGCCCTTGATGTGCATATGGGCGACTCGCTCGCACCAGTCGGACAGCACGTCCAGATAGTTCTCGCCGTGGTTGTAAGAGTGAGAGGGGTCAAACTTGATGTACAGATCGGGGTTCTCGCTCAGCAGGACCTCCCACTGCTTGGGAGCGATAACGAAGTTGTCCCAGTCGCAGTTGTGCAGGGCTACCTTGATGGGATTGTCCTTGGATCGATCGGTCAGCTCGCCGAAGAAGTCCACCGCGTTGACGTAGTTGCGGTAGAGGCTGATGCTGTCGTCGTAGTTGATGCCGCAGACAAAGGTCTTGGCTCCCAGCTCCATAGCAGCGTCCAGCAGCTTGAAGTAGCTTTCCTTCCGCTCCGGCACCACGATGCCGTTTTCCTGCAACTTGCCGTGACCCCACCGACCGATGGAGGACACGTCGATGCCGCTCTGCTCCATTGCCTTCTTAATGTCGGCTTTTTTGGCCACCAGATTCAGAGCCTCTTCCTCGCTGTTACAGCATACTTCTACGAAAGAAAGCTGCTGCTCCTTGACCAGTTGGAAACCTTCCAAAGAGTAATTGTTTTGAATTCTTCCCAAACGCATAATGATGAAGCACCTCTGTACCCGAAAGATATCTGCATTATAGCATTCTTTGCAAAAAAAATCAATCATTAATCGCGAAATAAATACGGATGTTTAATGATTTTTTACGAATTTTTTCATCAAGAACGGTGGTCTCTCTTGCGGGGTGTAATAAAGTGTGATATAATGGCAACAAATTATGAAGGGATGGGATGAAATGAAGAAGATATTGCTGTTGGGCGACTCCATTCGGATGGGGTATCAGCAGGACGTGACCGAGCAGCTGGCAGGGGAGTACCAGGTGCTGTATCCTGAGGATAATGGCCGTTTTGCCGCCTATACCTTGTGGCAGGTCAATCAGATGTTCAAGCACAACGAGGGCATTGAGCTGGTGCACTTTAACAACGGTTACTGGGATATGAATGTCGAGGCACCCATGACCGAGCCCATTCATCCCGTGGAGGAGTATCTGTCCTTCCTGCGGCGCATCGTAGCTTTGTGTCGTCAGCAGGGGGCGCAGGTGATCTTTGCCACCACCGTGCCCATTCTGGAAGCGGGCAGCGCAGGGGACAATACGGGGGTGCAGGGCACCATCAATTACTCCAACGAGTGGGTCAAGACCTACAACGCCGCCGCTGTGGCGCTGATGGAGGAGCTGCAGGTGCCGGTCAACGACCTGTACGCCCTGTGTATGGAGGACGAGCGCCGCTACAAGTGCGAGGATCTGCTCCACCTGAGCGCCGAGGGCTCCCGCCGCTGCGCCGCGCAGGTGGCGGCCATGGTGCGAAAGACGCTGGGTTAAGATAAGACGAAAAACACCCCTTGTGACGGCAAGGGGTGTTTTTTTGTTGGGGTTCAGTGGGAGGCGTTCTCGCGCCTGCAAGAAAACCTTCGTCCGCGAGAACGGGTTTTCTCCCTTTTTTGACACATACAATCCCTATTTTGCAAGGTGAAAAAACAGAAATTGCAAAATGATGTTTTGTAGAATATCGTTGAAAAATTATGAATAGCGGTAAAAAATATCACTTTTCAAAGAAACTTTACACCCATTCCCTTATATGGAAAATAATTATAGCATTTTTGTGCAAAAACTGCCGTAGTTTCCTTGACAAGCGAACACTTTATGACTATAATAGGGAAAAGCGTATCGAGCGCCTCTTTGCAAGAGGGCAGTTGCCCGTATGCAGGAACGGCGCTGACTATACAGCGGTTTTAGCCGCCTGCCGTGTTTCTACGGAATTATAATAGGAGGAGTTTAATCTTATGACTCGTTATATTGTGAAGCGAGTTTTGCTCGCCATCGTTACGGTGCTGATCATTTGTGCCATCACCTTTTTCACTATGCACGCCGTCCCCGGCGGCCCCTTCAACAGTGAGAAGGCGCTGGACCCCATCACCATTCAGACGCTGAATGAGCGCTACGGCTTGGACAAACCCCTGCCGGTGCAGTTCTTAAACTGGATGAAGGGTCTGGTACAGGGCGACTTCGGTGTATCCTTGAAGAACGGTCGTGAGATCAGCGCCATCATCGGCGAGTCCTTCCCTGTATCTGCTAAGTTGGGTCTGATGGCCATGGGCGTGGCGCTGGTGCTGGGCATCGTGTTCGGCAGTACCGCTGCTCTGATGCGCAACAAGCTGCCGGATCGGATCATCGTGTTCTTCTCTACGTTGTTCACGGCGGTGCCCTCCTTCGTGTTGGGTACGCTGCTGCTGCTGGTGTTCTGTATTAATTTACAGTGGTTCCCCGTATGGAGCGTGGAGCAACCCAGTTACATCCTGCCGGTGATCGCGTTGGCGGCCTACCCCACGGCGTACATCACTCGTCTGTCCAAGACCAGTATGCTGGATGCCCTGAGTCAGGATTATATCCGCACCGCCCGTTCTAAGGGCGTCTCCCGCACCAAGATGATCTTCAAGCACGCATTGCGCAACTCCATGATTCCGGTCATCACCTACGCCGGTCCTCAGATTGCGTACATCATCACCGGCTCTATGGTGGTGGAGACCATCTTCACCTTGGGTGGCTTGGGCACCAAGTTCATCACCTCCATCAACGACCGTGACTACACGCTGATTATGGCGACGACGGTGTTCCTGGCTACCATTATGGTGGTCGCCAACCTGCTCTGTGACCTGCTCTACAAGGTCGTGGATCCCAGAATCAAATTCGACTAATGCGGTGGTGCTATCATGAATATAAACGATAAAATGCCGAAGAAGAGCCTACTGAGTGCTCAGATCGACTTATCCAAATTTGAAAAAGCGACCGACGAGGAGAAGGCGCAGCAGGACGTAATGAGCGAGTCCACCACCTTCTTCAAGGACGGTATGAAGCGGTTGTTCCGCAATCCCCTGGCGGTGATGAGCATCGCCCTGCTGGGTGTTATTCTGGTGCTCATCATCGTGGCGCCTATGGTGGTGCCCTACAAGTACGACGAGAGCGTCAAGGTGGACGGTCGCCGCGACCTGACCGCCAAGAACATCGCCCCCTTCCAGTACAGCGCTAAGGAAATGGAGTATATGGAGCGCACCGGCGAGAAGCTGTTCCCCCATATCTTCGGTACCGACGATCTGTGCCGCGACTATTTCATCCGTGTGGTCTACGGTACCCGCGTGTCCCTGACCATCGGTCTGTTCGCCAGCATCATCGTGCTGATCATCGGCCTGATCTACGGCAGTATATCCGGCTATCTGGGCGGCAAGGTGGACTTGGTGATGATGCGCATCGTGGATATCATCTACTCACTGCCCGATATGCTGATCATCATTCTGCTGTCGGTGGTGCTTAATGAGATTCTGGTATTCCCCGCCGGCTCCATGCTGGCTAAGCTGGGTACCAATATGATCTCCATCTTCATCGTGTTCGGTCTGCTGTACTGGGTATCCATGGCTCGCCTGATCCGCGGTCAGATCCTTTCGATCAAGGAGAATGAGTATATTCTGGCAGCCCGCTCCATCGGTGCCAAGCCGGCGCGGATCATCCGCAAGCACATCATCCCCAACTGCTTGTCCGTGATTATCATCTCGGTGGCGTTGCAGATCCCCTCTGCCATTTTTACCGAGAGTTATCTGTCCTTCGTGGGTCTGGGCGTACGCGCCCCCATGCCCTCTCTGGGTTCTCTGGCCAATGCCGCGCGCGAGGGCTTGCAGGCCTATCCCTACAAGCTGGTGCTTCCCGCCATTATGATTTGTCTCATCGTGCTGAGCCTCAACCTGCTGGGCGACGGCCTGCGCGATGCCTTCGATCCTAAGCTGAAGAGGTGAGTAAGATGAATATGCCTCTGATCCGTGTACAAGACCTGCACACCTCTTTCTTCACCGATTCCGGTGAGGTGTGCGCTGTCAACGGTGTCTCCTTTGATCTCGACCACGGCGAGATTCTGGGCATCGTGGGCGAGTCCGGCTCCGGTAAGTCGGTAACCGCCTATTCCATTATGCAGATTCTGGCCTCCACGGGCAAGATCGTGGACGGTCATATCTACTACAAGGGTGAGGATATCACCCAGTGGAAGGATAAGCAGATGCGCGAGTTCCGCGGCAAATGCTGCTCCATCATCTTCCAGGATCCCATGACCAGCCTGAACCCCGTGTTCACCATCGGCAACCAGCTGGTGGAGGCCATCACCCTGCACACCGATAAGAAGGGTAGAGAGGCCAAGGCACGGGCGGCGGAGCTGCTGGAACTGGTGGGCATCAACGAGCCCCTGCGCCGCCTCAAACAGTATCCCTTCGAACTGTCCGGCGGTATGCGTCAGCGTGTGATGATCGCTATGGCGCTGGCCTGTGAGCCGGATATCCTCATCGCCGACGAGCCCACCACCGCTCTGGATGTGACCATTCAGGCCCAGATTCTGGAGCTGATGCAGAAATTGCAGAAGGAGCTGGGTATGGCGGTGATTCTGGTGACCCACGATCTGGGCGTCATCGCCAGTATGTGCGACAACATCATCGTGATGTACGGCGGCCGCATCTGTGAGCGGGGTACCGCCCACGAGATCTTCTACAATCCCAAGCACGAGTACACCAAGGGACTGCTTCGTTCCATCCCTAATGTGACCCGTATGAAGGAGAAGCTGGTGCCTATCCTCGGCACCCCCATCAATATGCTGAATCTGCCGAAGGGTTGCTCCTTCTGCACCCGCTGCGATAACGCTATGAAGATCTGCCTGACCGAAAAGCCGGAGGAGATCTCGATCAATGAAAACCACAAGGCGTCCTGCTGGATGAATATCCGCGATGCCCTGATGGCGGAAGGAGGTCCGACCGATGAGTGATATTTTGTTGGAGGTCAAGGACCTAAAACAGCATTTCCCCATCCGTACCGGCTTCTTTAAGAAGACCCCCCTCAAAGCCGTAGACGGCGTCTCCTTCACCATTAACAAGGGTGAGACCCTGGGTCTGGTGGGTGAGTCCGGTTGCGGTAAGACCACCGTCGGCCGCAGCATCCTGCGTCTGTACGAGCCCACCGCCGGTCAGGTGTTCTTTGACGGCGAAGAGGTCACCGGACAGAACATTCAGGCCATGCGTAAGAAGATGCAGATGGTGTTCCAGGATCCTTATTCTTCGTTGGATCCCCGTATGACGGTAGAGGACATCATCGGCGAGCCTCTGGACGTGCACAACCTCTATTCCAATAAGAAAGAGCGTCGCGAGAAGATTCTGGAGCTGATGAATTACGTAGGTCTGAATTCCGAGCACGCCACCCGTTACGCCCACGAATTTTCCGGCGGTCAGCGTCAGCGCATCGGCATCGCCCGCGCTCTGGCGGTGAACCCCCAGTTCATTGTGTGTGACGAACCTGTGTCCGCTCTGGACGTGTCCATTCAGGCGCAGGTCATCAATATGTTCGAGGAATTGCAGGAGAAGCTGGGCGTGGCCTATCTGTTCATCGCCCACGACCTGCTGGTGGTGCACCACATCTCCCAGCGCATCGCCGTGATGTATCTGGGCAAGATCGTGGAGCTGGCGGATGCCGACGAGCTCAATGAGAACCCCCTGCACCCCTACACCCAGTCGCTGCTGTCCGCGGTACCGATTCCGGATCCGGATATCGCCCGCAGCCGTCAGCGCATCGTGTTGGAGGGCGACGTTCCCAGCCCGCTGCATATGCCTACCGGATGCCCCTTCCGCACCCGTTGCCAATACGCAACCGAGCAGTGCGCGTTGGAGTGCCCGAGTCTCACCGATCGCGGCAACGGACATATGTCCGCTTGCTGGAATAAATAATCTTTGTATACTTTCTGCCGACTTCGGTCGCTGCGGCGGTTTGCTTGAACTCTTCCGCCGACGTGACGGCGTCGTCAGAGTATAATAAAACTTTTAGGAGGAAACCACAATGAAAAAGTATTTGGCACTGATTCTGGCTGTTGTCATGGCTCTGTCCGTTTGTGCTTGCGGCCCTGCTCCCGATAACAGCAACCCCGCCGGCGATACCGATATCAAGGACGCCGCTTCTCTGCTGAGCGATGCTTTCATCGATCCTATCAACGATTGGAAGCAGTACGACGAGCTGATCGACAAGATCAAGCTGGAGACCGACACCGCGAAGCGTACCGAGATGATGCACCAGGCTGAGGACATCCTGATGTCCAACGGTTGCGTTATCCCTCTGTACTACTACAACGATGTCTACATGATGAAGGATTACGTGGACGGCATGTACGCCAACCTGTTCGGCTACAAGTTCTTCCAGAACATCAAGCTGAGCAACGGCTCCAAGACCGTTCGCATCAACCTGGCTTCCGAGCCGGATTATCTGGATCCCGCTCTGAACAGCTCCGTTGACGGCGCTTGCCTGGCTGTTAACTCCTTCGCCGGTCTGTACACCTACAACGCTGAGGGTAAGACCGTTCCGGATCTGGCCACCGGCTACACCATCTCTGATCCCGCTGAGGATGGCTCTGTCACCTTCACCGTGACCCTGAAGGAGGGTCTGAAGTGGTCCGACGGCACCGCCCTGACCGCTGCTGACTTCGAGAAGTCCTGGAAGCGCGCTGCCGCTACCGAGACTGCTTCCGACTATGGTTACATGTTCTCCTCTTTCGTTGGCTATCCCGACGAGCTGGCGGTTAAGGCGGACAACGACACCACCCTGACCTTCACCCTGGCTGCTCCCTGCGCCTACATCGAGGGTCTGATGGCGTTCCCCACCTTCTTCCCCGTTCCCAAGGCTGCCTTCGAGACTGAGGCTGGCGCTCCCGGCGCTTGGTGCACCGAGGCCGGTTTCGTTTCCAACGGCCCCTTCGTTTGCAAGTCTTGGAACCACGACGTTTCCATGACCTATGAGAAGAACCCCAACTACCACGCTGCTGACACCGTCACCGTGGACAAGATCGAGTTCATGCTGAGCGCGGACGATACCGCCATCTATGCCGCTTACAACGCCGGCAACGTGGACATCATTGACTCTGTTCCCACCGACGAGATCGCCAAGCTGCTGGCTGACGAAAACAAAGAGTTCAAGATCGTTGACAACCTGGGCACCTACTACGTGGCTTTCAATGCCAACAGCGAGCTGTTCAAGGACAAGACCCCCGAGCAGGCTGCTTGCATGCGTCTGGCCTTCAACATCCTGATCGACCGTAACGCCATCTGCGAGACCGTTGGTCAGACCGGTCAGGTTGCTGCTTCTTCCTACATCCCCATGGGTATGGCCGATGGTAACGGCGGCATCTTCAAGCCCGACGCCAAGGCGAACTCCTACTACGATGTGGACGCCATCAACGACGACTTCGACGCTACCCTGGAGAAGGCTCGTGAGTATCTGAAGGCCGCCGGCTTCAAGTTTGACGCCGAGGGCAAGCTGTCCTCCGAGACTCCCATCGTGATCGAGTACCTGACCAACGACGGCTCCGGCCACGTTGCCGCTGCTCAGATCATGCAGCAGGACTTCGCTGAGATCGGCATCGAGATGTCCATCCAGCAGGTTGAGTGGAACACCTTCCTGGAGGAGCGCAAGAACGGTAACTTCGACATCGCCCGTGAGGGTTGGTTGGCCGACTTCGACGACCCGATCAACATGCTGGAGATGTTCCAGACCGCTTCCGGTAACAACGACTGCCAGTATGGTCGTTACGAGGGTTGGGACGCGAAGTAATTTCCGTCTTACCAAACCGATAAAAAAGTAGGTGCCGTTGCGATGGCAACGACATAGAACCTATTTCTCCCCGAAAGAGAATCCTCTTTCGGGGAGTTTTCTTTTGTCCGAAAATATTGTTGTTGACATTTTAAGCAGAATGTGCTATGATGATGCCGAACCCAAAAAACCGCTTATTTTGCGAATGAGATATGAACTTTCCAAGGGAGAGTTCTATCCATTGGCAGGATAGGCTTTTTTTATGCCTTCCTGACGAAACAACCGAATCACGTTAGGAGGAATCAACTATGGGTTACTATTCCGATCCCACCGCCTCCCGGGCATTGGGGAGCATCAATCGCGAGTTCTCCCGTCTGGAGAAGAAGGCCAAATACCTGCGCCGCCGTCTGAAAGAGGGCACTTTGTCCTCACAGGCGTTGGAGCGTGCCCGTGAACAATACACGGGCATCTACCGCCACGTGCTGGACCGCGTCCTGCAACAGGAGGACGAGGAGGAGTAAGCATTCCCCCGAAAAGGGCTCCTGCGGGAGCCCTTTTCCTTTTTGCGGAAAGGGGTGATTTAGAGCAATAGTTCATCAAAAAGCAATATAATACAAATTTTCGCAATATTTATGCTAGTATTCAATTATTTGCATTATATAATTATTATGTTATAACAATTATATGCAACTTAAAACAGAGGAAAGGAAGAGATGTTATGAAGAAATGGTTAGCCATTTTGCTGGCGGCAATGGTGCTGTTGGGCTGCGTCGCCTGCGGTCAGAAGCCCCAGCCGGATCCCGGCAAGGACAACGACGTGTCTTCCGGCACCAGCGTGGATGAGAACCCTGTCGAGCCGGACGTGTCTGTGGAGGATCCCGTGGAGTCCACCGACGATACCGACACCACTGAGTCCACCGACGATGCGACGGAGTCTACCGATGAGAGCATCGACGCCTCTCAGGACACAACCACCGAGGCGGACGTGAGCGTCACGGAGTCGGATAAGACCTCCAAGACCGAGAAGACCACCACCAACTCTTCCGCCGATAAGACCGAGAAGACTACCAAGTCGTCTACCAAGACCGAGAAGACCACCACAAAGTCTTCCACCACCAAGACCACCGCTAAGACCACCACCAAGTCTTCTACCAAGACCAATTCCACCACCAAGGTGACCACGACCAAGTCCACGACCACCAAGTCTACCACGGTGACCACGTCCTCTACCAAGTGGACGCCCAACTTTACCACCACCTCCAAAACCGATGGCGGCGGTATTACCACTACCTCTAAGGTGGACAACAAGGGGTATGAGTTTGAACCCGGTGACGAGTGGGAGCTGTTCTGGAACGATGAGTTCAATGACACCGATCTGGACACCTCCAAGTGGAGCTACGAAGAGGGAAAAGGCGACTTCTACACCGAGAATAAGGAGAACGTAGAGCTGCGCAATGGCAACCTGATTATCACCGCTCGCCATGAGGATCCCAAGGAAAATCGCGGACTGAAATTCTCCACCGGCGCCATCAACTCCTCCCATAAGTTCAGCTTCCAATACGGTCGTTTGGAGTTCCGTGCCCGCCTGCCTTACGGCGAGGGCGTGTGGCCGGCTCTGTGGACCATGGGCGACTACTACCTGACCACCAGCGACGAGCTGGGCTGGCCGGTCTGCGGCGAGATCGACGTGATGGAAATGGTGGGCGCCGGCACCGATGCGGATAAATATCAGCAGGTGCAGAATCAGCAGCACACCTCCGGCCTCCACTGGGGTGTGGATCGGGAAAACCACAGAGATATTGGTGCGGTGAAGCACCGTGTATCCGAGGGGATTCTGGCGGATAAATACCACGTGTTTGCCATTGAGTGGGATGAGAAGAGCATCAAATTCTTCTTTGACGACAAGATGTGCACCGAAGTGTTTTTGGATGACCCTTCTATGCTGAATTCTTTTCATCAGAAGCACTGGATCATCATCAATCTGGCGCTGTATAACTATGAGCCTTTCATTGCGGACGATACCACCCCTCTGCCTCAGAGTATGTACGTGGACTACGTGCGTGTGTATAAAAAGAAATAAGGAAATGTAAAATGGCGGCTCCCCGTGTGGGGAGCCGCCATTCTGTTTATGCCTTATTATACAGATGTCCTGCCTGCAAGGGCGCGTGAGCGGATAGAAGGGTCGACACGGTCACCGGTTCGTATCCACGTTCCCATAATCGAGGAAGCGCCAACTCGATGGCATCCACCGTTGAGAGATGGGGGTCGTGACACAGCACAATGTCGCCGTCAACGGTCTGCGATAGGATTTCATTGCATACCGCCTCAGCGTTCAGGGTTTCCCAGTCCATTGTGATCACTGACCAGTTAATGAAGACCACATCCAGCTGTTGTCCGACGGCTTGGAGGGTAGGATTCAGGCTGCCATAGGGAGGACGCACCAGACGGGTGTCCACGCCGGTCGCCTTGCGGATTGCGACGCGGGTTTGTTCGATCTGCTCGGCGGCTTGTTCGGCGGTGAGGGTGGTCAGATCCTGATGGTTCCAGCCGTGGATGCCGATTTGGTGCCCTTGGGCTACCATTTGTCGCAGGATATCTTGATACCCTTCTATGCATTCTCCGGTTAGAAAGAAGGTAGCCTTGCCTCCGTGATGAGCGAACAGGTCCAGCAGGCGCGAGGTGTGGGCGGCAGGACCGTCGTCAAAGGTTAGGGCAATACGCGATTTGGATGGAGTGTTCATAGGATCCCCTCTTGTTTACATTTTCTGTTTCATCAGGCCGTGGCGATTGACATGGATCCGCGTCCGCGCAAGGAGAGGCGGGTCTTGGGGTTGCCTCGGAATAGAATTACACCGGTTACACCCGATCCCCCGTTACGTGGCCACAAAGGAGATACAGTGCTCCTTGGTCATAGGGTGGGGGCTCAATTTGTTTCGGTGAATTACAGGAAAATGTATTTGAGGATGAACAGTACCGCCAGCACGTACATTAAAGGGGTCACCTTCTTGGCCTTGCCGGTGCAGAGATTCAGCACTACGTAGGAGATGATGCCCAGGCTGATGCCCTCGGAGATGCTGTAAAACAGCGGCATAGCGAGGATGGCGATGTAGGCGGGGATGGTGTCGGTCAGCTTGTCGTCGTCAAAGGAGATCTCGGTGACCGAGCTGAACATCAGGAAGCCCACCATGATCAGCGCGGGGGCGGTGGCGAAGGAGGGGATGGTGGTGAACAGGGGGGCGAACAGGGTGGACAGCAGGAACAGCAGACCCGACACCATGGCGGTCAGCCCGGTGCGGCCGCCGACGGCTACGCCGGAGGCGGATTCCACGAAGGTGGTGACGGTGGAGGTGCCCAGCACTGCGCCCGCGGAGGTGCCGATGGCGTCCGCCATCAGTGCCGGCTTGATGCGGGGCAGACGGCCTTCCTTGTCCAGCATATTCGCCTTGGTGGCCACACCGATGAGGGTGCCCAGCGTGTCAAACAGATCCACGAACAGAAAGGCGAAGATCACCACGATAAAGTCCAGAGGACGGATGGCACCCCAGTCCACCGCGAAGCACTGACCGAAGGTCTCGCCCAGCTTGGAGAAGTCGAAGGATACCACGGCGGTGGGGATGAGAGAATAGAAGCCGCCGTCGGGGGCGGGGGTATACAGCCCCGTCAGCTGGCACAGGATGCCCAGCAGCCAGGTGGCTACAATGCCGATGAGGATGGAGCCATTGACCCCGCGCACGTGCAGCACGGCGGTGAGCAGCAGACCCACCACCGCCAGCAGAGCGCAGATGCCGTGGGTGCGGAAGTTCTCGGTGAAGCTGGTGATGGTCACCAGAGTAGAGGAGTCCACCGCCAGCCCTGCATTCTGCAAACCGATGAAGGCGATGAACAGACCGATGCCCACCGACACGCCCCGTTTGAGGGTCAGGGGGATGGCGTTGAAGATGGCCTCCCGCACGTTGGTGAGGGAGAGGGCGATAAAGATGAGACCCTCCACAAACACCGCCAGCAGAGCGATCTGCCAGGAGTAGCCCATTCCCTGCACCACCGTGTAGGCCAGATAGGCGTTAAGTCCCATACCGGCGGACAGCACGAAGGGCAGGTTGGCGGTCAGCGCCATACAGACGGTGGCGATGAAGGAGGCGATGGCGGTGGCCAGCAGCACCGCCGTGGGATCCATACCCGCATCCGCCAGGATGCTGGGGTTGACCGCCAGAATGTAGGCCATGGTCATAAAGGTGGTGATGCCCGCCACCACCTCGGTCTTAACGGTGGTATTGTGCGCTTTGAGTTTGAATAGTTTTTCCAGCATATGAAACCATCCTTTTTTGTTTGATAAGAATAGTATACCATATTTTTGCACAAGCGCAACAGAAAAATCCCCACCGATTG